>CAOKUH010000021.1 GCA_948472605.1 uncultured Mycoplasmatota bacterium | reverse complement strand
ACATATTTTCTGTTTTTAGAATATGCTAGTTTAGTTTCGCAAGATGTCTATTATTTAAGCCATCACGTTGTTTATCACTTGGGCTTTTTATTTTATAAGCACTTAATAAGTCTCTTGCAAGTTCATCAATATCACCCATCGATTTTACAGCATCCTCTTCTATAGTTCCTTGAGCAATCTTTTCCTCAATGTAACCATCATATTCTGTAATAATATCTTCTATTTCGCTTTCTTCTAATATTGCTAATTTTTTTCGCAAACTTTCTAAAAATTTATTTTTACTCATTAGATACACTCCCTTTTATAAAATTATTCACACTACTAGCAAAATTATCCCATTCTTTTTTTTGTTCTTTAGAACGTTTTTTTCCTAATGCTGTTATATGATAATATTTTCTTATTGGCCCTTCTTTTGATTCTTCTAAATAAGTTTCAAAATAGCCTTCATTAGTTAATCTTTTTAATATTGGATAAATAGTTCCTTCATTAACATCAACTATTTTACTTACCTCTTCAACTAATTCATAACCATATTTGTCTTTTTTTTCAACTATTAATAGTACTAGCAATTCTAAAACGCCCTTTTTAAATTGCGTATTTATAATGCATCACCTCATGCTTACATATTACACTAAGTACTTGGCATTGTCAAGTACTAAATAAAAGCTAATATATGACAAATAATGTAAAAATAAAAGCTGAAAAAAAGACTACTAAAATTTAATAATCTTCTATTGATATTAATAAAAATAATGTCT
This sequence comes from uncultured Mycoplasmatota bacterium, assembly GCA_948472605.1. Lineage (GTDB taxonomy): Bacteria > Bacillota_I > Bacilli_A > RF39 > UBA660 > MGBC108787. The sequence goes on along the minus strand of CAOKUH010000021.1, from coordinate 15,876 downwards.
ATTATAATTTATTTTATGTTTAAAATATTTTGTTTTTCCAGAGTTAGGGCTTATTAATATATTTTGAACAAGAAATTTAGAATAATTAACTTATATGAATTTTAGATTTTTTTAAAGGTCTTTAATCAACTTAAATAAGTTTTCATCGTTATAAATAAACCAATAAAATCCATTTGAACTATATGTTATTGATGCTAATTCTCGGGCAGCAGGGCTTATTTTTTTTATTATCTTTTCTCCTTTGTCATTATACCAATAAATTGTACTTTCATCATCATAAGTATAAACTTTAATATTTCTTTCATCTTTGGTATTGCTTCTTTCTCCTCCTGCTAAAATTAGTTCTGAATCTCTTTTTATACCTAATTTAGCAAAGGTGGTATTACTTTTTCGATTTCTTTTTTGAAGTATTGGCCATATTGATAAAATTACAGCTTTATTGTATTCTTTAAAGCCATTTAATAATTCTTTATCATCTTCTAAAAGATTATTATCATCTAATAAAAATTTGCCTAAATCTTGATGGTTATTTGCAATATTTTGTAACATTTGAGCTTCAGATTCGGAAATGGCTAAAACTATGTCACTATTATTATCTAAATTAGTATTTGGTTTATTTAGTATTCTTAGATAATCATTAATAAATAATCTAACGTTTGCATTAATCTCTTGATTGGCTAATAGTGGTGTTAAAATATTTTTAGCTAACATAGAATAAGAGATATTTATAAAGTTTTTATTATGGGCTACAACAACTTTATCGTTATAGCTTGGAGCTAAAAATACATAAATATATTCAGTATTTGTTATGGTGCTTTCATAGTTATTAAAGAATTCAAAGTATTTGTCGGTTTGAGTAAAATTGTCCCCGTTATCACAAGTTTCTTTATTTTCTGTTGATTTTATTTTATTTTCAATAACTATAACATAACGTTTTTCTTTTATTTCAAAAGGAATATAAATATCAATACTTCCTTTTAGATTATCTTTTTTAAATGGATATTCTCTTATAACATTTGTAGGTTGAGAAATATCTAAACGTCTGATTAAAATATCTTCCTTTTTTATAGATTGGGGAAAATGACTATTAGAACTATTTTTTACTAGTAATTCTAATAGTAGTTTTAGAGGGGTAGTTCCTAAACCATAATTTTTGTTGGAGTCAAAAAGCCATGCTAAAAAAGAACTATGAGCAGCCTCGCTTCTGGCAACTCCTAATATTTCAATAAATGATAAGGAATTATAATAATTTTGTAATTCAATAACCTTGGGGTCATTATAAAATTTTTGAATTAATTCAGAAATATTCATATTTTAGCTCCTTTTTTTTATATATAATATCATTGATTATAGAAAAAAGATAGAAATAATCTATCTTTACTCTGTTCTTAAGGCAATTACTGGGTCTTTTTTGCTAGCAATTTTAGCTGGTATAGCTCCTCCTATTAAAGTTAAACATAAACTTACTATTATTAAAATAATAGCATGAATTGGATTTAATACTGCGACATTTTTTAATTCTGTTAAATTATATAGGATACTATTTGCAGGTATTAACAATAATCTCGTAATAATTATTCCAAGAATTCCTGATGACATACCAATGATAAAAGTTTCAGCATTAAATACACGGGAAATATCTTTTTTTCTTGCTCCTAGACTTCTTAAAATACCTATTTCCTTTGTTCTTTCCAAAACAGATATATACATTATTATTCCAATCATAATTGATGATACGATTAAACTAATAGCACTAAAAGCTATAAGAACAATTGTAATGGCATCCATTATATTTGATGATAAACTAGAAATAATTTCTGCTTGATCTGTATAAACAATTTGATCTTTTGCTTCTTTTCCTTCATTGTATTTATCTAAATATTTTAATAATTCATCTTTGGCGTTAAAGTCTCTTGGGAATATTTGAACCATATATGGGACTGCTTCATCCCCCAAATAAGCTAAAACTTGATTTTTGGTTTCTTTCCCCTCCTCAGTAGTTAAATCAAATGCTTCTCCAGTTAAAACATTATGTTTAGCATTTTTTTGGGCTTTAACTATATCTGAATTTTTATTTTCTGAAATAACATAATCTAGTAATTTTTCGGTGTAAGCAAGACCTGATGATTGGGCATAACTAGGAAATTCTTCTTTTAATCTTACAATACCAACTATTTTTAAGGTTATTGTTTCATCAGAATTATAAAGCTTATCTAAATCGGTATTTATAGAAAAATAATTTCCTATTTTAGTATAATAATCTTTGTTTAATACTAATTTAATTTCACTATTTAAAATATCTTCAAATTTAATATTTTCTTTAGTAGTATCTAAACCTAAACTAGAGATTATATCTTCTGTAACATGATTTTTGCTATCAACAATTAAAATAAGTTCATCTTTTTCTTTAGCTTCGCGGCCTGTTAAAATGTCATATTTTTCTGCTATAACACTCAATTTGTCATTACTTAAATTTTTAGGAGCACTTCCCATATTGATATTAACTATTTTTACTTTGCCATCTATTTTATTAATTAAATTTAATCTAGTGTAACGATTATATGCTAAACCACTTACTATATCAGGGTTAGCTTTTTCAATATATTTAATATAGTCTTCTGTAATATTATTTTTATGAGTGAATGTTTCTTCCATAGATTTCTCAGGTATTACAAAATCAATATTTGGATAGTCTTCATCTGTTGTTTTTACAGAATTTTGCATTTCGGCCATTGCCTCTTCATCTAAATTTAATGATTGAGTACTAACTATTATTGGTAATGAAGATAAGGTATTTCTTTCAAAAATATCAATTTGTCTATCAAAACCATTAGACAAGCTTAAAATAGATGCTATACCAATAATTCCAATACTTGATGCAAAAGAGGTTAAAATAGTTCGCCCTTTTTTGGTTTTTATGTTATTTAAACTTAGTTTTAAGGCTGATAAAAAGCTCATAGAAGTTCGTTTAATTTTGTAATCTTTTTCATCTTTTTCAGATTGTTTAATCGGATTAGAATCACTTATGACCTCACCATCACGCATTTCAATTACTCTACTTGCATAAGTTTTGGCAAGTTCTGGATTATGGGTTACCATAATTACTAATTTGTCTTTAGCTATTTCTTTAATAAGCTCCATAATTTGAACACTTGTTTTAGTATCTAGAGCTCCTGTTGGTTCATCTGCTAGTATGATATCAGGGTCATTAGCAAGAGCTCTTGCTATAGCAACTCTTTGCATTTGACCTCCAGATAATTGATTAGGCTTTTTGTGCATGTGATCTTTTAGGCCTACTTTTTTTAATACTTCTTTAGCTTTACTATGACGTTTACTAGACTTTACACCACTTAAAGTCATTCCCATTTCAACGTTAGCTAAAATACTTATATGACTTATTAAATTATAGCTTTGAAATATAAAGCCAATACAATTATTACGATAAGCATCCCAAGTTTGATCTTTAAATTTTATAGTCTCTTGATTATTAATAATTAAATTACCAGAGTCATATCTATCTAGTCCTCCGACAATATTTAAAAGCGTAGTTTTTCCACTTCCACTAGGACCTAAAATTGCTACAAACTCATTTTTTCTAAATTTTAAATTAATTTCTTTTAAAGCTACTTGAGTAAAATCCCCAGTTGTATAGCTTTTCTTTATATTTTTTAATTCTAACATTTCTCTCTCCTTTTTTATACGTTTACATTATACACCTTTTTTTAAAGATTACAAATTTTTTTATGCTCCTTTAAAAAATATGCAAAAAGAATAATAAGATTACTCCTTTGCTTTATAAAAAATAGCAAATAAAAAAATAAATTGCAAATTACAAATTAAGGCTTTTTGGTAAAAAAAATACCCAAAATGGGTATAGTTTTAGTTCTTATTTCAACAAATTTAGCTTATTTATTAATATTTAGCCTAAATTTAGTTTTTTTCTCCAATTTTTTCTCCCATTTTTACTGGTATCTCTTCTCCATTATTTGTTTTAATAAAATATTTATCGGGTATTTTTACTTTATCTTTTTGAATCAACAAAATAATTGTACTACCTCCATATAAAAATTTGCCTTTTTCTTCTCCTTTTTTAAAATTATAAACTTCATGATAATTTTTTATTTTACCAACTAATAAAGCCCCAACTTCAATTTCAACAATTTTACCAAAGTTTTTAGTATTTAAAATTGTATATTCTCGAGAATTTTGGATAAAAACGGGATACTTTTCTAAAGCAATGGGACGAATTGTATGAAGTTTGCCAGGAATAAAAATATTTTTTTCTTTTTTCCCATTATCTACATAGCAATAACGATGATAGTTATCTACCCCAAGACGAATTACTAAACAAATACCATCTTTATATAGAGAAGAAAGTTTTGAATTTTGTAAAAGAGAAGAAATCGAGTATTGGCTTTGTTTAATTGGAATAATTAATCCATCTTCTATTTTATATGCACTCAAATACCCATCGGAAGGAGAAATTAAAATATTTTTATCATTTATAATAGGTCTTAATTCCTCATGAATTTTTCGAGAAAAAAAAGCATTAAAACTTGAATAATCGTTATAATAATCATCTAATTTTATATTGTTTTTCTTGGCAAAATTTTTAATAAATATATAAGAAAATCTTGTATCTAAAATAAAGCCTAAAAATTTGGAAATAGATTTATGTGTTAATAACTTTAAAAAAATGCGTCCTAAAAAAGTATGATATAAAAAACGAAGAAAAAAACTTTCTTTTTTCATTTAATAATTCACCTACTTTATTTTAAATTATTTAAGATAATAAAAAGAATAAATTCTACTATTCCAAAAAAAACTAATGTAAGAATTCCTTTCATTCCTAATTTTTTTAATTTAAATTTTAGTAAAAAAGCAAATGACATGCAAAGTAAAATAACATAATAAAGAATGCTTAAATCTACTTTTAGTAAATATTGAAATAATATTATAGTAGGAAATATAATAGCTGATGAAGTTACTGGTAAACCAGTATAAACTTTACGTACTCCACTTTCTTTTTTCTGACGAGCATCTTCAGTTACATTAAAGTAAGCAAGACGAATTAAGGCCGCAAGTACATATAAGATAAAAATTATATATAAAGTTCCTTTTAGAATAAGATTTTCATTAATTAAATTTTGCATAAAGGGAGAATAATTTAATAAAGAAACTCCAATACACATTGGAAGTAAGCCAAAGGCAATTAAATCTGATAAAGAATCTATTTGAATGCCAAATTGTTTTTCTTCCTTAGTTCGATTTTTCTTTGTATTTGCTACTTTGCCATCAAAGGCATCACAAAGCCCACAAAAAAGTAAACAAAATATACCTATACATGGATGTCCAGCTCCTATTAACGTTATAACTATTCCTACACTTGCTGATATTAAAGATAAATAAGTTAAAATTACTGTATAATCATATACTCCGATCATATTTACTACTCCTTCTAATCATTAAATAATTTACAAACACAACTATCCCACATATTATAACACAAAAATAAAATGATAAACTCCTACTAAATAATTCTAAGTTAGTAGCAGCAACTGGTGTCATTATTTTTTTAAATCCATGAAGCATTAAATAATCTGTTACTCCAATAGCACCTGGGATGGGCATAGAATAAGCACCTATTATTACAAAACTTTGGATAGAAAAAACTACCATAACTTCTTGTATTTTACCTCCTGTTGCTAAAAATGTAAAAACTATAACACCAATTTGACAAACTCTTTGCATAATATTAAAAAATAATACTTTTGTTAATAACTTTCTTTTTCCTTTTAATAAATCAGCGGATTGTTGATAACTTGTCATTATTTCATTTAGTTTGGCAAGCTTATCATCAATGTTTTTTAAAAAATGAAATTTTACTAAGAGTCTTAAGAAAAACTTACATATTTTATTTAAGAATTCTTTTTTATAAATGAAACAATAAAAGCAAAAAATTAAACTAAACTGAATTATAAAGCCAATTAAAATAAAAGTTTTAGCTAGCCAATTGAGTTGAAATAATAAGGTGGAATTAAATAAGAAACCTATTATAGCAATGATAATAATTGATACAGAATACATTAATAATGTATATAGTAAAGATAATGTTGTAATGGATATAGGAATACCATCTTTTATCATAAAATAGGCACTTGCAGGTTGTCCGCCTGATGCTGATGGAGTGATAGCTGAAAAATATATATCAGCTGCAGCATATAAAAAACTTTTTTTATAATTTTTACCATAGCCAAATTCTTTACAAATGCTTGAGATGGAAAATCCTTCAAAAAGGATAAAAAGGATGACACAACATATTGCTAGAATTATAAAAAAACAAGAAGAGTTTTTAATAAAATTTAAAAACATATTTAGGGAAAAACACTTGTTGAAAGAAGTTATGGTAATAATACTTAATAAAGCAACACATATAAAAGTTATTCCCCAAAATATTCTATTTCGCCGATTTTTTAAAGCTTTATTATTTAAAATTTTATTTTCTTCTTTATTTTGCATGACTATACTTCTTTCTCTATAAACTCTTCTTTATTTTTTCAATTTAGCATTTATTTTTTCAAAAATTAAGCCAGTTTTACATTTACGTGCTATAAAAAATCCTAGTTCTCCAACTATTATTCCACCAATTATATCAATAAAGACATGTTGTTTTACAAATACTGTTGATGCACAAATTAAAATTGCCCCTATAAATATTACCCATTTGTACCAATTTGGTACATTTTCTAGTTTCATAGTTGCTCTAAAAACCATCCAACTTTCTAAACAATGTATTGAAGGAAATAAATTTACAGGATCATCCATTTTATAAATAAAGTTTGTTAAAAATGCTAAAATATCATTTCCTAAAATTTCAGGTCTTGTTAAAGTAGTGGGAATGACAAAAAAGAAAAATAAACAAATTAATTTTGCAATTATTTCAGCTGACATAACATTATAACAAGTTTTAGAATTTTCTTTGCTTATTATAATAAACCCGATTATCCAATGTAAATAAGCAAGTATATAAATAATTATAAATATTTTTAAAAAGGGTATATAGGTATCTATAATGTTAGAAAAGTCATGATGAAAAAAATTATTTGTTATTATTTTAGAACCATTATAAACAACTATATTAAAAAGAACTGCACTTATTAAAGGAATATAAGCATATTTAGGAATAAAATTTTTCTTTGACATAATATTTCCTCCTTTTATAATTATAGTATGTCCTTAAAGTGACTATATAATGACTAAACGTTGTAATTTTCACATAATAACTATTTTATTATAGCATAAATATAAAAGAAAATATTTATAGTTTTTATATTTTGTTAATTCTTTTTTGGTATTTGGCATAATCATAATTGAAATCAAGAAAAAAATCTTTAGAAACTTAATTCCAAAGATTTTTTAAATACTTAATGGCGCCCGATGTAGGACTCGGACCTACGACCTAACGGTTAACAGCCGTGCGCTCTACCAGCTGAGCTAATCGGGCAAGTACAAACAAATTATATATTATAATTATAGCAGTTGTCAATAATTTTATGCTAGTTTTTAGTAAGAAAAGTAAAAAAATTGGATATTTTCTGAATATTAGCCCTTTCTCTTTTAAAAAAAGTTCGTATTATATTAAAGGTGAATTCTATGTTTTTAATTTTTAATGCTTTAGTTGCAAGTTTGGATGGATTAATAATTGGTATTGGACTTCGTTTAGCAAACATTAAAATATCTAAAAAAAATATTTTAATTATCCTTTTAGGAAACTTATTTGTATATTATTTTTCGCTTTATATATATAAGTCTTTTAATTTATCTTTTATGTCAAAGACATTTACAACAATTTTATATTTAGTTTTAGCTTATCAAGCTTTTAAAAATAAAGATGAGGTAAATTTTAATGGAAAAAATTTAAATTTATTAAATTGTCTTATTTTAACCCTTACTCATTCTTTAGATGGGGCTATTATTTCTTTAAATTTTGTTTATTCCTATAATATTATGTACATTAGTTTAATTTTTAGTATTATGTCGTTATTAACATTGTTAATTGGTTATTATTTTGCTAAATATTTGAAGAATTTATCTAAAAATAATTATATAAGTGCTTTATTATTTATTATTCTTGCAGTTATTAATCAATATTTTTAATTTCTTTTTCATAGTTTTCTAAAGATTTCATTAATTCTTCGCTTGTTTTACAGGAACAAACAATTTGTTTCATTTCTTTGCTTTTGGGCATTCCTTTTAAATAATATAAAAAATTTGTTCTAATTTCTAGTAAAGCTATGTGTTCATTTTTATCATTTTTTAACAAATTAAAGTGTTTTTTCATCATGGCTATTTTTTCTTCATTTGTTGGATAATCTATTAATGTTTTATCTTCTAAAAAGGCTACACATTCTCGAATAAGCCAAGGGTTACCTAATATACCTCTTCCTATCATAATGGCATCACAGCCAGTTTCTTCAAGCATTTTTAAAGCAAGTTCTCTACTTGTAATATCTCCATTACCAATTACAGGTATTTTTACACTTTCTTTAACTTGTTTAATTATATTCCAATCAGCAGATCCAGAATATCCTTGACTTCTCGTTCTTCCGTGTATTGTAATAGCACTTGCACCAGCATCTTCTATAATTTTAGCAACTAAAGGAGCATTGATACTAAATTCGTCCCATCCGCTTCTTATTTTTACTGTAACTGGAACACTTACAGCTGCAACAACACTTTCTACTATTTCTTTAATTTTTTCCGGATTTTTTAAAAGGGCACTACCAGCTTGATTTTTTAAAGCAACTTTTGGAACTGGACATCCCATGTTAATATCAATGATGTCGGGATGCATAATATCTTCAACCATTTTGGCTGCTTTAACAAAAGAATCAACATCACTTCCAAAAATTTGTTGGGCAATTGGTCTTTCATAATCATCCATTTTTAACATATCAAAAGTCTTTTGGCTTTCATATACTAAAGCTTTATCACTAACCATCTCAGCGTAAATTAATCCAGCACCCATTTCTTTAATAATTTTTCGAAAACTTGTATTAGAAAATCCAGCCATTGGAGCCATTACTACTCTATTTTTAATTTCTATATTGCCTATTTTAAACCCCATCGATTCACCTTCTTTTTTACATTTAAATTATTATTTCTACTTCATCATCATTTTGTAACCCTGCGGCATTAGCATCATCTATATCAATATGAAATGCTAAAATGCCATTATCACTTACTTTAATATGAGCATATAAAATGCAAGATTTATCGCCATTTATTAAAACTTTAACTATTTGTTCATCACTTACTCCATAATATTTTGCATCATCCAAGCTCATGTGGATATGCCTTTCCGATATTATACAACAATTATCTAAAACAACACTTCCTTTAGGAGTTGTGATTTTAATTTTTTCACTATTTTCTAAATCGCCACTTTTACGAACTGGGGGATTAATTCCTAATATTCTTGCATCACTTCTTGATATTTCTACTTGGTTATATTTCCTAAATGGACCAATAATTCTGACATTATCAAAAGTTTTTTTAGATGTTTCTATTTTTACCATTTCATTTGCTGCAAACTCTCCTATTTGCGTTAAATCCTTTTTTTTCGAAAGTGGACTATCAAATAATTTATAATATATATCTTCTGTTAAATGGACATGACGATTGCTAATGCCTACTTTTACTTTTAAATTCATTATATCACCATCTTAATTTTAAATTATAAATATAAAGACAAATTTATTTAATTAATCATGTTTTTATAATTATAGCTAGTATTTTAGCATAATTTTTGGTCATATTAAATATTAAGGAGACGATATTATGAAAAAAGAAAATTGTGGAGATTGTAAAGATTCAAAACAAGGTAGAGCCTATATAGATAGTGAAACGGGATTACTTTGTGTTGAAATCGTGGAAAAATATGAAAAACCTAAGGGGAAGAAAACATTGGTTCCTTATATTTGTACAACTTGTGGAACTATTAATTGGAAATGTATTGATCCAGATGAAAATGAGTGCTAATTTAGCACTCTTTTATTTTCGAATATTATTGACTTAAAGAAATAAAAATAGTAATCTATATATAGAAAGTAGGTAGATACATTGGCCAAGATAACTGAAGCAATCAATATGAGTTTTAGAGTTGATAAAGATTTAAAAAAACAAGCTGATAAACTATTTAAAGAACTTGGCTTAAATACAAGTGTTGCTTTAAATATGTTTTTAGCTCAATGTGTAAGAAACCAAGCACTACCTTTTACTCCTAGTAGAGTAGAAAAAAATATAAATTCTCAAAACTTAAATGAACCAGAAATTATGAGTCGAGAAAAAAATTCAAGTGATTATAACGATTTTGAAAACATACTATAAGATTAGTGTGTTTTTTTAATATTACATAATTCTTCTAAAGCCAACACATTTATCTTCATCATAAACAAATTCAATTAAGTCCATTTCATGGAAAGTTCCATCAAATATAACTTCATCATAATAATCTAGAATTAATCTATCATATAAGTTATATCCTTTATTACAATATTTAGCAAGTAAGCTTAATAGTGCAATATTATGAGTAACAATTAAAATATTTTTTTCGGGACTAAGTAATATATCTAATAAAAAATCTTCCATTCTTTTTTGAACGTCATTAATTGATTCTCCATCTTGGAGTTTAAAATTAAAATCATGTTCTTGCATTCCTTTTAAATAACGAAATTCATTACTACCTAGTTCTCCTACAACTCTTTCATTTAATCTTTCATCTATAACTAAATCTATTCTTTTTTGTTCTGCTATATATTTTCCTGTATCTAAAGCACATAAATATTTAGATGTATAAACTACTTCAACATTATCTAAAACTTCAAGAGTTATTAAACTAGCTGCATTTTCTTCTCCTTTAGAACTTAAGGTAGTCATTTTTCTTGCTTCTTTATAAGTAGTATCTTTTAGATGAACAACATTAATTTTGCTTACTAAATTATTACTTACAAAATATAAATGTTTCATTTAAAATATCCTTCCTAAAACACCATATGAAAAAATTAACATTATAATTCCTGCTAGTACAACACCTAATGTAGCTGCTAACATTGATTTTTTCTTATCCATATCTAAAAGAGCTGCAATTAAGCATCCTGTCCAAGCTCCTGTTCCTGGTAATGGAATTCCAACAAATAAAAATAAGCCTAAATATTTTAAATTTTCAATTTTATCCTTTTTAGAGTTTGCTTTTTCTTCACACCATAATACTATTTTTCCTAAGTGAGGCCATTTACGCATCATTCTAAAAATAGGATTAATAAGTAATAAAATAAATGGTATTGGTATAATGTTACCTATAAAACAAATAAAAAAACTTTGCCACATAGGAAGATTAAATAAACTAGCTGCAATTAGTCCTCCTCTTAATTCTAATATAGGTATCATGCTAATAATGAATATTACAATATATTTACCTAATATACTACCTGCAATTCCTCCAAATAAACCTACTATAAAACTAGCCAATTTTTGTGTCATTTACTTCACCCCAATAAAATATATTCAAATTTTCTTTATTATTTTCTTTTAATAATTCTATCATATAATAAAAAAAACGAAAAGGCCTAAAAAAGAAAGACAATTAATCGTCTTTCTTTTTAAAGTGTGAGTTTGAGTTTATATGTTATTTAAATTGTATAGAGTTATCGTTTTATATAATTATAATCTTTTTATCTCTATAAAATCACACTCCTTTCCATGTATTCATAGTAACAAACAAATATGACAAAATTGTGAAATATAAGTGAAAGATAGTTTACTTGACAATTTCAAAATAAAATATTGTTCCATGTGGTTTTCTGGCTTTTACCCCATATTTAAATTTATGAATATCTAAAATATTCCGAACAATTGATAACCCTATACCAGTTCCAACAACATTTCTTTTATGATTCTTATTATTTTTATCATTTTTATAATATCTATCCCATATATAAGGAATATCAGAACTTTTAACACCTTTTCCTGTATCAATTATTTCTACTAAAAATCTATCTTTTTTTTCTGTAACTTTAATAATTATTTTTTTATCTTTTCCTGTATAGTTAATAGCATTATTAAGTAGATTGTAAATAACTTGATTTATTTTGTTCTTATCTGCGTATACATTAGCTTTTTCTGGTAGTTCTAGTACAAAATCATAGTTTTCTTTTTCTTTTATAATGTCATACTTTGATAAAACACTTTTGATTTCTGTAACTAAATCATATTTACTTAATAATAAAACTTCACTATTTGCTTGGAGTTTTGATAAGTCTAGTAAGTCATTAACTAAAACATTTAATCGATCTGCTTCATCAATTATTATATTTAAATCTTTTTCTCTTTTTTCTTTATCTTTATAGGAAATATCTCTTACCATTTCTGCATAAGCTTTAATCATTGTTAGAGGTGTTTTTAAATCATGCGATACATTGGCTAATAAATCACGTCTTAATTCATCAATTTTTTTCATATCACTGCATGCATTATTTAGGGTTCGGGCAAGCTCATCTATTTCTAAAGTCCCATTTTCTAAAAAATAGACATCATAGTTACCTTTTCCCATTTCTCTTGCTTTTTTTGTAATACTTATTATTGGTCGAGTTATTTTTTTGGATAAAAAATAGGCGATAAAACAAGCAAGTACTAATACCAAAATCATTATATAAATTAATTGATTTTTTAAGATCATGCTAGTTGAGTCAATATCTTCTAATGAACTATATATGAAAATATAACCTGTATCAAGACTTATACCATATAAATATGCTTTTGTTTTATAGGTTGGGTTAATTAGTTTAACACCACTTTTTTTATTTCCGTTATTTTTTAAATTATTCATTATTTTATTAATACTACTTATATTTTTATCTAGACCACATTCAAATTGATTGGTGTTATATGAAGCAACAATCCCAAAATTTGTTTCATATTCTATGCATACACTATTTTGATAAGCTAATGAATTTAAGGTTTCATCTAAATTAATGCTATCTGTTTTTTCTATTGTTTTAACAATTGAATTCATTTTTTTTATTTGATAATGTTCATAACTGATTTTTAAAAATATAACTTGAAATATCCATAAGAAAACTATTATTCCTAAACTGAATAGAATTAAATATAATAAGGTTTTTAAATTTAGGCTTTGTTTTTTAGAAGTAACATTAGTGTACCAATTTATTATTTTATTCTTTATATTCAAATTTATATCCAACTTTTCTTATTGTTACGATGTAGTCACTATATTTGCCTAAATTTTTCCTTAGTGTTTTTATATGGGTATCTACTGTTCTATCGTCGCCATAAAAATCATATCCCCAAATGTTAGTAAGTAAGTTCTCACGTGATAATGCAATATTTTTATTTTCAATTAAATATATTAGCAAATCATATTCTTTGGGAGTTAGGAAAATGCTTGTCTTATCAATGTAAACCTCGTGGGCTTGAACATCTATTTCTAAACCTTTAAATTTATAGATATTATTATTGGTTTGATTTCTTTTGGTAACAGCTTTAATTCTAGCGATTAATTCTCTTGGACTAAAAGGCTTTGTTACATAATCATCTACACCGATATCAAAACAAGTTAATTTGTCATATTCTTCACTTCTAGCACTTAACATTATAAATGGTACATTACTAAATTTTCTTATTTCTTTTACAGCACTATACCCATCCATTTTAGGCATCATTATGTCCATGATAATAATGTCAAACTCTTCATTTTTGGCAATATTTATTGCTTCATAACCATCTGAGGCTTCAGTATAAGCTATATCTTCTAATTTTAAATATTCTTTTATAACATCTCTAATTAATTCTTCATCATCAACAATTAATACTTTTATAATAATCACTTCCTTAAATGTATTTTAAAGTATTTTTGTGAAAATATCATGAATTTTCATTATCATTTTTATAATAATGGACAATTAGTTTCTTAATAATGCCATTATCTGTTTCAATTTTATATCCTGTTTCACTTTGGTATATAAAAGAGTTAAGATTCTCGTTTGTCATAATTTTTATTTCTTCATTTTGAAGTTCATCTGTAGATACTTTTTTTAATATTTCATTTCGAACTGCATAAGATGGAATTTTAACTAAAACTTGAGTTTCAAATACTTTTTGATAAAACTCTTTTTTATTTATAACGTCTAAACTGGGATCAAAAACATATTTCTCTTCATCATACCAAAAGCATATCCAAGAATGGAAAAGTTCATTATTTTTAGATATTTTGATATAACCACTTTCTATATAATCGTCATCATTAAAAAAAACTATTGCTGCTCTTGTAGTTTGAAATGAAAAGTTATTTAATTTACCTTCTTTTGATAATTTTATTAGTTTTTCTTTATCTTTATTTAATATTTGAATTTGTATATTTTTAGTTCTTTTTATTAAATAATCTATTATATCTAAATTAATTTCTTTTGAGGCAATATATGTTATTCTTTCTATTTTTGTAAAATTTTTGCAAGATTTAATTCTTTCCTGTTTTCCAGTTTTTTTCATAATATTTATCTCCCTTTTTTAGTTTTACTATATTATCATATATTTTCTATTTTATCCATAAGGGAAAAACATTTTAATTAATCTTACTAGTATATTTTAATTCTTTAATGATTATGGGAAGATTAAAAATAATAAATTTAGTTAAAATTATGATATACTTTTGTTTGGTGATAAAAATGTTAGATAAAGTGTTAGAAACATGTCAGTTTGTTGTAGATAATACAAAACATGTAAGAATAAATTATGATAAAGCAAATGAACTAATATCAGAATTATTAGATTTTGATAATGTTCATTACTTAATCAAAGTTCCTTATGACATTTATGGTATGAGTACAAAAGATATTGTTAATTTTTTACTTATATATGATGCAATTGATTTTTCTTTTTGGGGCAATCCTAAATGGACTATAAAAGCAAATGGTAAAGAAATGGATGGCGGTATTGCTCTATTACATTGTACCTTCGGTTTGTTTAAGAATCATGATAGTGTAGAGGTTTATCAACAATTGGAAAAAATGACTTTTGAAAATTTTAAAGAAATATTAAATGGAAATGTTGATATACCACTTTTAGAAGAAAGATATAAAATTGTTAATACTATTGCAACAATAGTAAATAAAGATATGAATGGAAGTTTTTATGATTTTATAAAAGGAATAAATAATGATAAAGATCTTTTTAAAGTATTAATAGATAATTTTTCATGTTTTGAAGATACAAGAATATACCTAGGAAAAACAATATATTTTTATAAGTTAGCTCAATTATTAACTTCAGATATATTACATGTGATTAAGAACAAAGAACTAGTTAATGTTGATTATTCTAGCTTAACTGGTTGTGCTGATTATAAAATACCACAAGTAATGCAAGGTTTTGGCATCTTGGAATATAGCAATGAGTTATCTTCAATACTAGAAAATAAAATAGAAATAGAGGAAAATAGTCCTCTTGAGGTAGAAATAAGGGCAAGTATGATAGTTGTTATTAATTACATACATGAGCAAATAAATAGAATTATTAATAGGATGGATATTAATGATTTTATATGGGGAAAAAGTCAAGATAAAACGAAACAATATAAACCTTATCATTTAACTAGAACTATATCTTATTAATAAGCGATTTATCGCTTTATCTATTCATTACGAATATAAATGCAACCTATATTTTAAAATAATTAAATGTATGATAAATTAGTATTAATAGAGTTAATAATGAAAAATTTTGAAATGATGATTACTGGAAATCATCTCAGATTGTTGACAAAGTGATATATTGAAAAAGAGTATATCGCTTTTTGTTTGC
>CAOKUH010000020.1 GCA_948472605.1 uncultured Mycoplasmatota bacterium | reverse complement strand
ATAAAGATCCTAAATTTCGTGAGTATATGTCTAAAGAAGAGGACACAAGAAAATGCCATAATACCGAACTACGTATTGCTCGTGAATCTGGCATAATACAAGGTACAAAAGAAGCTAATATAGAAATAGTTAAAAAAATGTTAGCTATGGGAAAGACTACTTCTGAAATACAAGAACTTATAGATATATCATTAGAAGAAATTGAAAAATTAAAAGAAAAATAAAAGATTTAAACATTGATTTATAATTATTTCAATAAGTTTAAATCTTTTTTAAATCTTGACATACTTTATTTTTTATACATAATTATGTTAAACTATGCTTGTAAAGGAAGATTTTTATGGAATATATTGGAATAATTTGCGAATATAATCCTTTTCATAACGGACATATTTATCATATAGAAAAAATTAAAGAAATGTACCCTAATTCTATCATTATATTAGTACTAAATGGTTATTTTTTAGAACGAGGAGAAATAAGCATTCTAACTAAAGAAAATAAAACTAAAATTGCGTTAGAATTTGGTATTGATTTAGTCTTAGAATTACCAGTACTTTATGGTACACAATCTGCAGATATTTTTGCCAAAAAAGCTATTTCAATTTTAAATGAATTTAAAGTTAATATTATTATATTTGGAAGCGTTCTTAACGATATAAATATATTAAACAATATTGTAGATGAAATAAATAATAATGATTATCAAAATAAGGTAAAAGAATTATTAAATAAGGGGATGAATTATCCTACAGCTTTAGCTAAAGCTATAAATACAAAAATAGATTTTAATAATCCTAATGATTTATTAGGAATATCTTATCTTAAAGTTATAAAAAATAAAAACTATACTATTTCTCCTATTACAATCAAAAGAACAAGTGATTATCATAATTTAGATAGTAAAGAAAAAATTATTAGTGCCTCTAATATTAGAAATAAATACAAAAATCAAGAAGATATAACTAATTACTTGCCTACTATATCAAGAAAACTATTAGTTACTTTTAATGAAGAATTATTTTTTAATATATTAAAAATAAAAATATTAACTACTCCTCATTTAGAAAAATTCTTGACAGTAGATGAGGGAATAGAAAATCGACTTAAAGAAAATATTAAAAAATGTAGTTCCTTAGAAGATTTTATAAAATTAATTAAAACTAAAAGATATACTTATAATAAATTAAATAGAATGTTTATTCATATTATGCTTGGTATAACTAAAAAGGAAAATATTAATACTTTATCTTATATTAAAATTTTAGGTTTTAATAAAAATGGCCAAGAATATTTAAACAAAATAAAAAATCATATAAATATATCTACTAAAATTGATAAAACTTCTATTCAATATAAAACAGAAATAAAAGCATCTATATTATACGATATTTTAACTAAGTCTAATACTTATGAATTTGAATTAGAAAACAAACCAATAAAAAAGCTTTAACTTTACGAAAAGCTTTTTTTATTTTTGACATTTGGGACAATAATAAGTACTTCTTCCATTTATTTTTTCATTTAAAATAATAGATTTGCAAACATTACATTCTTCTTTGCTTCTTTTATGCACCATTAACTCATTTTGAAATCTTCCAGTCACTCCTAAACTAGAAGTATAACTTTTAATTGTTGTTCCACCTAATTCCATCGCTCTTTTAATAATTTTAGCAGAACTTTCTACAATATTCTCCGCTTCAATTTTAGTTATGTCACTACCCTTTTTAAAAGGATTTATTTTTGCTGCAAACAAAACTTCATTAGCATAAATATTTCCAAGACCACTTATTATTGTCTGATCAAGAAGTAAAGTTTTAATAGCTAAACTCTTATTTTTAAATTTTTCTAAAAGATATTCACTAGTTAATTCTTTCTCTCCTGGTTCATATCCTTGTTTTTTTATTGCTATATTGGTTTTTAATTCTTCTTTTTTTATTAAATTCATTCGGCCAAATTTTCTAGTATCATGATATCTTAAGTCTGTTTCATCTTGAAATGTAAATATTACATGCTCATGTTTTTCTATTTTTTCATTGCTATTTTTAAGAAAAAATTTTCCTTCCATTCGTAAATGACTCAATAAATAATGATTTTCTAATTCAAATATTAACCATTTACCTCTTCTTTTTATATCTATAAATTGGTTTTTTTTCAATATTTCTTTAAATTCTTGAACATTAGATTCTATCATTCTTTCATAAAGTATTTTTACATTTTTTATTCTTTTATTTAATATTTGTTTTTTTAAAGTATTTCTTACTGTTTCTACCTCTGCTATTTCTGGCATAAAACTTACTTCCCTTCTAAAAATAAATTAACAAATCTATCGTATTCCCTAAAGTTATTTAAAAATGGAATATGAACAAAAATTGCTTTCCCTCTAAACCCTCTAGTTTTTATATATTTGAGCATATTATAATAAACAAAATTACAATAAGATGTTCCTGGATTTTCACTTAGTTTATAATCAATATTATTTTTTTTTAAATATATTTCAATTTTTTCGATATTAAAATTTGTTTTTAATATTTCTTTTTCCTTCTTACAAATAAGTTCTATTCTTAAATTTTTTATTAATGGTTTTTGACCAAACATAATTATGTAATCATATTTATTATCTTTCAATAATTCATCTATTTCATAAATTATAGTAGAATAGTCATTTGTGAACAAAAATTTATCATAATTACCTAATATACTATTTATTAGCGTTTCAGAACTATTTAAGCCATTTTTTATAGACTTAAATCCTGTTAATAATATTTTCATCAATTAAACCTACTTGTATATTATTTTGTCTCATACCAATCTTTGCCATAATCGCTGCTTACTTTTAGAGGAACTGAAAGTTTTATGGCATTAATCATTTTATCTTTAACAATATTTGTTACTTTTTCTAATTCATCTTCTACTAAATCAATTATTAATTCATCATGTACTTGTATAACAAGTTTACTTTTGATATTCAATCGCTCAAATTCATTATAAATGTCAATCATAGCTTTCTTTATTATATCAGCACTTGTTCCTTGAATTGGAGTATTTAGTGCTATTCTTTCTCCTGCTTGGCGGACCATATACTGACCCGAATTTAATTCATCTATTACTCTTTTTCGATTAAACAAAGTTCTTACTGCTCCCTCTTTATAAGCATTAGCAATAATTTCATTCATATAACTCTTAACCCCAGGATACAATTCATAATATTTTTCAATAAATTGTTTAGCTTCTTTTTGACTTATTTCTAAATTTTCTCCTAAGCCAAAACCACTAATACCATAAACAATTCCAAATATTACAGCTTTAGCTGTTGAACGCATAGTTTTTGTTACAGCTATTTCGGGTACATCATAAATATCTGATGCAACTTTAGTATGAATATCTGCATCACTATTAAAGGCATCAATTAGTTCTTTACAATTTGATATATGAGCTAAAATTCTAAGTTCTATTTGCGAATAGTCAGCACTTAAAAAACAATCATTTGTTGGTAAAAAGGCTTTTCTTATTTTTCTTCCACTTTCATCTCTTATTGGAATATTTTGAATATTTGGTTCTATAGATGAAAGTCTTCCTGTTCTTGTTAAAGTTTGCTTAAATATTGTATGAACTCGACCATCATCATATATATAATTTTCTAAGCCTTCTAAATAGGTTGAATATATTTTTGTAACATTACGATATTCTAAAACACGTTCAATAATAGGATGACTTCCTAATAATTTATGCATTACTTTAGCATCAGTTTTATATCCTTTAGTAGTTTTAACCCCTCCAGGTAAACCTAATTTTATAAATAAAATCTCCCCTAGTTGTTTAGTACTTGCGATATTAAATTCACATCCTGCCATATTATAAATTTCATGACTTACCCTATCAATTTTAATTTTTAACTCTTCTTTCATTTCTTCTAAAATATTTTTATCTAATTTTACTCCAGTTATTTCCATATCAGCTAAAACTCTAATTAGAGGCATCTCAATGTTTTTATATAAATCTAACATTTCTTCTTTCTCTAAATCATTTTTATATTTAGTAATATTTTCAAATATAAATTTACTTTTTAGTAAAAGATCATTTTTCACTTTTTCTAACTCATAATTATTTTTCAGAATAGTATCTTCATATAAATCAACATCATATCCTAAAGGTTTCATTAAATAAGCTATATCATCTTTGATACTATAATTAAGCAAATAAGCTAATATCATTAAATCGTCTTCTATAATTAAGTTATCGATTCCTAACTTGTGTAAAGCTATAATGTTCTTCTTATGATCAAAAGTGTATAATGTTTTATTTTGAAGTAAAGGAAGACATTCCTTAATTACTTCTTTTTTTAAATAATAAGTATGGGATTTATCTGTTATTCCTATCCCTAATATATCCCCAATATGATAATTAGGATTATCTAATTCAATATAAATTGAAGCTACATCTAAGAGTTTTAAATCTTCTTTACTTTTAACTTCAATAACATTATCTAAGACTATTTTGTTTTCCTTTTTACTAGTATTTTTTAAAAGCGAGTAAAATTCTAATTCTTCATAAAGGCTATAAAGTGAAGATGACATTTCATTATCTTTTTTATAAAATAAATCTTCTAAATTTTTGATATCTAAAGGAACTTCTTTATAAATAGTTGCTATTTCTTTACTAATAAAAGCAAGTTCTCTACCTTCTTCTAATTTTTCTTTCGTTTTACCTTTTATTTCATCGATATGTTCATAAAGATTATCAATTGTTTTATAAGTAGATAATAAATTTAAAGCTGTTTTTTCTCCAATACCTTTTACTCCAGGGATATTATCAGATTGATCTCCTGCTAAGGCTTTTAGGTCTATAACATTTATAGGTTCAATATTAAATTCTGCAAAAAAAGTAAATTGATTATAACGTACATGACCTTTTTGTTTTAATAATTTCATATCAACTTGTTCATTCATTAATTGCAATAAATCTCTATCACTAGAAATAATTGTTGCATTAAAGTTATCATCTTCTAAAACCATTTTTGTGAATGTTCCAATTATATCATCAGCTTCATATGGAGCAAGTTCAAAATACTTAATTCCCATTGCTTCAAGTATTTTTCTAGCATATGGAAATTGTTTAATTAAATCACTTGGCGTTTCTTTTCTCCCATCTTTATAAAAAGCATATTTTAAAGCTCGAAAATTCTTGCCTATATCAAAGGCAACAGCAATATATTCAGGATCCTCTTCAGTGATTATTTTATTTATCATAGAAACAAAGCCATATATGGCATTTGTCGGAAATCCTTTAGAATTTCGCATTATATTTCCAGAATATGCTGTTGCATAATAACTTCTAAATAATAAATTATTTCCATCTACTAATATTAACTTCTTCATTACATCCTCCACTTTTAACTATATATAAATATTATAACATAAAAAAAAGAACTATTGTTTTTAATTAAGGTACTAATTCTTTTTTGTTAATTGAAAAGTTAAGTGGAACAGCAAAATTAGAAATGTTCAATTTAGTCTTGCAAACATCATCTTTCATTTTTTGCTATAATATACCATTGATATATTGCCCTACTTTAGGAAGGAATGATATTATGGCAACTATATCCAAAATTGAAAAATACTTAAATGAAGGAAAATCATTTAGCAAAGAAATTAATAAAGGTGTTAATACTAGATACAAAGAAAAAGGAAACTACTTTAACGGATTCCCTGGTAAATGTGAGAAAATAGAAAAGGCACCATTTGTTTGTAATGCTTGTCCAAATTCTAAAAAATGTAGAAGGACAAAATACTATTATTGTGCTGAAAATGCCCAAGATGATTATAAAAAAATTTTAGTTGAATCTAGAATTGGAATTGATCAAACTACTCAAGAATTTAAATAATTAAACATAATCAAAAAAAATATCATTTCTATTTCATGATATTTTCTATATTAAAGTAGAAGTTTTTTTAAAATACTTATATTATTTTATTTCTCATCAATATTTTTATCGAAAGATACATCTTTTATTGTATATTTACGATTTTTAGAAATGTATTTTAATAACTTAGTTGAACCCCATCCAAGGAATGCCAAAATAAAGAAATATAATAAACCAAATATAGTAAATTTTGGTTCAGACTTAGTTATCAAGCTAATAATTGATGCTCCAGCACTCATACTAGTAACTATAGTCAAACTATTAATCGACTTACTAGTTACATCACTTTTTAAATTATTAAATAACTTTTGAGCTGAATTTAAATAAGTTTGAGTCATATCCCATAAATATTGAATATAAGATAAAGTATCTCTAAGTGTTTCAAAACGATATCCAGAAATTTTTAAAAATTCGGTAAGTTCTTCATCACTTTTAGATATTTTTTCCCTAGTTGAAATATAAGTTCCCATTTGATTTATACGTCCATCTATTAAATTAACTGTTTTAGCATAACCTTCTAGTTTGGTATTAAACGATATAATATCTGCTCCTTTAACACTAGCATTTTCTTTAACTTTATCAATTTTTTCCCAAATAACGCGATGAAGATTTAAATATCTATGTAGTTGTCCTTTAAATTCACGTATAAAAATTTGGGACTCAATATATTTTTCAATTTTATCAAGAGATTGTTTTTTATTATTAATAAAATAATATTTATCTCCTCTTACAACATCATATTTTTCATTTGTAAATTCAAAATATTTTTGTTTTTCTGTTCTAGTTAAAAGATCAGCAATATTATTTTTGGTAGCTTTATCACAAACAATAAAATAAGGATAAACTGTCGCAATATTAGCTAATTCTTTTGGAACTGGAGCTCCTAGACTAAATAAGTAACTAAAAGCTGGAGATAACTTATTTTCATAATAATCTGTTACTTTATCAATATCTGCAAATAAAGTATCTTCACTTACATTACGATTATTTAAAACTATTAAACCATCTTCAAATATTTTAACGGAAATATCAAAAGATGTTGTAAATTCTATAAATTCTTCTCCATTTACTCCGTAATCAATTTTACCAATTGCAAGTTCTTTGCGATAATTTTGTAATTTTTCTTGATCCAAATCTAAATGGCTTTTAGATTCTCTCAAAAAGTCATAAATTTCAGTTAACTGAAGCATGGTTCTTTGAAACCAACCACCTACATATACATTAGTAATCTTCATTTACTTCTAACTCCTTTAAATATCTAAATTAAAAAATGTAGCATCATCTGCTATAAAACCAAAATTTTTATAACAAGTATGAGCTGGAACTCTAAAATTTCTACTCCATAGTTTTATACTTGTGCAATCATGATTTTTACAAACTTCTTTTACAACTTCGAGCATTTTTGTTGCTATGTGATGCCCTCTAAATTCTTTTTTTACACAAACATGATTTAATATAGCAAATGTATTCATGTCTTGAAATATAGTTGGGACTATTTGAATGCGTGTATGTGCAATAATTTTCCCTTCATATTCTCCAATTAAATAAATTTGATTTCTTCCTTTATATTCTTCGAATAATTTTATGGCCTCTTCATAATCTGTTTGTTCATCAAAACATTCATTACATAAACTAACAATTTCCTTTATTTTTGTGGTATCTGCTAAAGAAAACCTTACATCTATATCCATCTTTATAATTCTCCTCTACTATAAATAGTTTAGCATAATAAATATTTTTATGTCAATTATACATTTTTTTCATCACTTAACATACTCTCGCCAGTTAAATAATCTATTTTTATTCCATCTTGAACATTGTAAACATAAATATTAAATTCAATCCCTTTACCATTATCTTCAATTGAATAAGCTTCCATTAAAACACCACTAGCTATTAAATTATCATTTGAAAAAATAGGAGTTACTCGATATAAAACATGATTGTGCGTTTCTCTAATATATTCTGCTACTTTGTTTTCAAAATCTAACATTCCTTTAGTATTCATTTGTCTAGTACAAGTTATTAAATTTAATTCATTAGCATTTTCCCCAGTTAATTGATAACCAATTAAATGACACCTATTATATAAATATTTGCCTTCTACAATATCATATTTTATAGTATGCCATCCACTAGGTTTAATCATTCCAATACTTCCTCGCTCTTTAGTTGGCATTAAATCAACACCAATTAAAGCCATAGCAGATCCACATCGACCTAAATTATCTAACTCACTATAATGTTCATAAGAATTGATTTGATAATCTTTTTCCTCAAAGAAAGGTTTATTGTTATTTATAATTATATAATTACTACCACTATATTCAGGTATTTGTTCTAAGCTATATGTTTTAGGGGTGGCAAATCTATCTACGATTCCCCAATAATACATATAACCAGATAAACATATCAAAATTAAAAATGAAATGATTAAATTTGAATTATCTTTTTTTCTCTTTCTTCTTGCCATTTTAAACCTCACTATAAATATTTGAATATTTTACTTAAGTTTTCATGTATAACTAAATCAGCCATACCATCATAACTAGTTAAATCACGATTTATTAATACTAAGTGTTTTCCTTTGAAAAAACTTAGTAAATTACTTGCGGGATAAACAGTTAAACTAGTTCCTGCTACAATTAATAAATCAGCAGAATTTATACTTTCAATTGCTTTGGTAAGCACATCAACATCTAAGGCCTCTTCATATAAAACAACGTCAGGTTTAATAATTCCCCCACAACTACATTTAGGTATATCACTGCTTTTAAAAACGTAATTAGCATCGTAAGCCTTATTGCAATTAAGACAATAATTTCTTTTAATACTTCCATGCAATTCTAAAACATTTTTACTTCCTGCTTTTGTATGTAAATCATCTATATTTTGAGTTATTATTGCCTTTAATTTTCCTAAATTTTCTAGTTCAGTTAATTTATAATGCGTAATATTAGGTTGTATAGTTAATGAATTCAATTTTTCTCTATAAAATCTATAAAATTCTTGGGGATTGCTTTTAAAAAAACTATGACTTAATATTTTTTCAGGAGAAAATTTTGACTTTTCAAAAAAAAGTCCATCACTACTTCTAAAATCTTTTATACCACTTTCAGTTGATACTCCCGCTCCTCCAAAAAAAACAATATTTTTAGCTTCATTTATATATTTTTTTAACATTTCTAATTTACTATCTTTCATACTACCTACCCTATAATAAAGTATAGCATGGATATTTTAAGAAGTAAATTGGCCAATTTTAATTATATTGATGGGCTTTAAAGTAGCAAGATTTCGACTTTACAAGTAAATTAATTTCAAGATTATTGATTCTAATAACATTAAACAATTAACGCCAGATATTATAAGAATCAAAAACTAAAAAAAGTCCATAATGGTATTTATGGCTTGAACTATTTTGCTATTTTAAGCAATTTTTCTTTGTTTTTTAGTAACATAATTAGTTATAAATATAAATAAGATGGTAAACAAAATAATAAAAAACATATTAATAAATAATGGTTTTAAATTTTCAAAATCAAATATTTCAATTGTTTTAATTAATTCATTAGATTTAATAAAATAGTAAGATGGCAAAATGTGGGCAATATTTAAAACACTTTTAGGAAGCATTTCAATTGGTACAAAAGCTCCACACAAGAAACTAGAACCTAACGCTATAACATTAATAATTCCATTTAAAGCATTTTTATCGTGAATTAAATTTCCTAATAAAAAAGCTATTGATAAAGAACATAATGAAAATATAAATGAATTTAAAATATAATATAATCCATGCAAAGTAAACATAATATTACCAAAAAGAATAACACTTAAACAACAATAAAATATCCATAAACCAAAAGCAAATAAACTATTAGAAATTAGTAAATTAGATTCAAATTTTTTATAGCTCATTTTACTAATAATTGATCTTTTTCTAATATTTTCATTTTTAAAACTCGATAAAACTAAACAAATAGCATAAATTGATCCTGCTAAAAAACAATAATTAGTAAAATTATAATAAGTTGCAACTTTATTTAAAGTATTAGTATCCAATTTAGAAGATAGCTTTATAGATACTTCTTGATTTAAAGTGTCATTTATTTTTTTAATTAAAATATTCTCATCATCATAGAAATCTAAATAAGTATTGGCAACATTTAAATATCTTTCCAATAAAATATTTGCTAAACTAGCATTATAATCTTTGGTACTTTTTATTTCTATTTGGGGATTTTGCTTATTTAAAAAATTTATTCTAAAATTTTTGGGGATATAAATAATATAATTAACTTCTCGATAGAATAAAGCATCATTTAATTCATCCTCAGAAATATCATCAATAACATTGCTATTATTTTTAAAATATTCGATTAAATTTTTTGTTAAACCAGATAATTCATCATTATTTACAATAGCAACATCTGGTAATGTCTTTGAAAAGTTTAAGTTATTATCATTTGTTGTAGTATTAAATCCTGCAAAAAAAATTAAAATTATAGTATAAAAAATAATTGGCACTTTACATTTATTTAGAATTTTTAAAGTGGTTTTAAATACTGTCATATTTTTGCCTCCTTAGTCCGTGCATTGATATGATAATCATTAATAAAGAAAATAAGAGCAAACTTATAATATTAAAATAAAATCTTTCATATGTCTCATAATAATATAAAGAATAAAAACCATCTGTTATCATACTAGCAGGATTAATTTTATTTAATAGCGGAATAAATTTATCAATAATATATTTCATTGTTATACCCATCATTCCAGATAGAAAACACCCAAACATAGTTAAAGACATTATTATTCCTGTTTTAGTATTCTCATTAGTTTTAAAGATTGAGGCAATCATTATTCCTAAAGTTAACCCTGCTAAACTTCCTATTAATGATAATAAAATAATTAATAAAATATTATTTCCATAATCTATTTTTAGAAAGAATATCGTATAAATAAATAATAAAGATAATCCAATTAATTGAACTATATAACTAGCAAGTATACTACTTAAAATTAATTTATTTTTAGATAGAGGGCTTATAGCTACTCTCTTACCATTATTACTCATATTAGGTAAATTTTGATTAACTACTACCATTCCTAAAATACCTACATATAAACAAGTCATAGCAATAAGAGTGTAAAATTCAATCATAGTATAATCTAAATTAGCATTTGAAATATCTTTAACATTGCTTTGATAATTCTCTTTAACCTCTATAATTTTAGTATAAATTTTTTCATACAAAGAATGATTATTATTTTCAGTTGGATTTATTTCTGTTGCGATAATATTTTTTAATATATTTTCAGATTCCATTATTTCCTCTACAACTACTTTAAATATTGTTTCATTTATACCACTAGATGAAACAACAATTTCTGGTTTATCTTTTAGGATTAGATACCCTGTTATTTCTTTATTATTTAAAAAATTAGTAGCTTCATTTTCTTTAACATATTTAATATTAAACATTTTATTTTCATCTTCACTTAATTTTTTAAACGTTTCTTTATATATTGCATTATTATTAAATTCATCATTATTTACAATAGCTATATCAATTACATCTAACTTTTCGCTTTTTAAAATATCAGAAAAAGCCATGTTAAAAAATGTTCCTAAAATTAAAGGAAAAGCAAATGTCCAAAATATAAGCATTTTATTTTTAAAAAGAGTTTTTATAGTATATTTAAAATTATGAATAAACATTAATCACGTAACTCCTTACCAGTTAATTCTAAGAATACATCATTTAATGTTGGACGTTCTGAAAAAATCTTACTATATTTAACTCTCTTTTCTTTTAAATATTCAATTAATTCTATTAAATTATTTTTTCCTTTTTTATAAGTTATTTGAAGAATATTATTAACATAGATTACTTCATCCACTGTTTTAAAGGTTTTAATTTCATCTAGTATCTTAAGGTTTAAGTTATCTACTTCAACACTTACTTTTTCTTCAATATTGGCAAGAGCTTTTAATTCATCAGTTGTTCCACTTGCAATAATAGAACCTTTATCAATTATAATAACTCGGTCACAAAGAATTTCTACCTCTTCCATATAATGAGTTGTATAAATAATTGTTGCTCCATTGTTTCTTAATGTTTTAATGCCATCTAAAATATTATTTCTACTTTGAGGATCAACAGCTACAGTTGGTTCATCTAAAAAAATAATTTTTGGTTTATGAGCAATACCACATGCGATATTTAATCTTCTTAGTAAACCTCCTGATAATTGTTTAGGATAAAACTTTTGATAGTTTTCTAATCCAACTAAATTTAAAGCATCTTGAATATATTCTTGACGCATTTTTTTATTTGTTATATAAAGACCACAAAAATAATCAATATTATCATAGACATTTAATTCATTAAAAACAGCAACATCTTGAAATACTACTCCTATATCTTTTTTTATTTCATAAGCATCAGGACTCATAGTTTTACCAAATATTTTAATTGAACCTTTACTAAAATTTAATAAAGATAAGATACAATTTATAGTTGTTGATTTACCACTTCCGTTAGGACCTAAAAGACCCAGTATTTCTCCTTCTTGAACATCAAATGATAAATCATCTACTGCTTTTAAATTTTTATATTCTTTTGTTAATTTTTTTACTTCTATTATATTTTTCATATTTCACCATTATTATTTCTTTCTCTTATTTTCATATTCTTCTAATACTTTATCAATAATTTCTGTTATTTTTTCGAATTTAATAAGTATATCATTTTTTATTTCTAAAGGTATGGAAAAATTAATTCTTATTTCTACTTTTGAAAATATTTTTTCGATATTTTCTTTATTTATTAAAAATAATTTTTCTTTTAGCCAATCTAAATATTCACTTCCTGATATTGTAATAAATTCTAAAACCATTTTTCTTACGACACTTTCATATTCTGAATTAAAGCTTGATTCATTATCTATATGGGGAAGCAATCTAATATCACTATCAAAAATTAAAATTCTTTCATTATCATATAAAGGTTGAACATAAATTTTATCTTGTTCTTCTACTATTCCCCAGTTAAGTTCATGACGATCTGCATTAGCCATTAATATATCAAAAATAAATATATTAACAATTTGGTCCATTAAACTTTTAACAATTTCTATTTTATTTGGGTGATTAATATATCGATATTCTAATGAAGCCCATATTCCTTGTAAACTATTATATGATTCTATTTTTTCTTCTAAATTGTAAATTCCTTTTACTTTTAAAATATCTTTAATATAATTTGCTAAAATATTATAGCCATTTAGATAATTAGCATTAGTTTTTTTATAGTTTTTAGTAATTACCCCACTCCCATACTCATTTGATATTGCTAAATCGTAATGAGCATTTGGTATAGAAAAACATGTTGCTAATTCTTCCGCTATTAATTCAGCATAACAATTAAATGGGGTTAATAAATTTTTATATATCCATTTCTCATTATTATATAAAAAAACATATTTTATATTAGTTCCTTTATATTCTTCATACATATTTTCATCTATTTCCCAATCAATTAATGCACATTTTGAAGATTTAAATAACTCATCTAAATTTATAAATCCATTTATTCTTTGTATATTTTCCATATTCCACCAAACTTTTCTTAATTTATATTAGCACAATAATTTATTTTTTTAAATTATTGTCTTGCTATTTTTTTCAAATATTCAATTCCTTTTTTAGCTTGATTATATTCTTCATGATGTTTAATAATATATTTTTTACCATTCATAACAAAATTGGAACCAGTTTGATGAAAATCAAATAGCACCTGATATTTATCACATGTTTCTTTAATATGCTTTACCCAATCAAAATTACATATTCTAGCTCCTTCATATGATTCTCCACCAACAGATACTAATTCGATTTTTTGAGTTTTTAAGTATTCTTCTAAATTAATATCTTCTAAAATAGGAGAGGCAAAAATAAATCTATGTTTTATTTTACAATTTAAAAAAATTGGCATTCTTTCTTTTGCTTTTTCATTATTTTCTATTGTTGTAGCAATGATAACATTATCATAACCATCACCCCAATCATCAGGTATACACTCATTAAATCGTTCTATTCTTTTAGTAGGAATTAAAAATTTCACATCGCTTCTTTTTTTGATAATTTGCCAAGCATCATGACGCCATGAGTCTGCTTCTTTAATAAAGAAATCACTTGTAAAACAAGTAGCAAGTGTAACCCCAGATTTTATTTTTAAGTTTCCATATCTATCTTTTTTTAAGGGTAAATTAAAATTTGTTTTAGATTTAGTTATGATACTTGAATCAATATTTCTAATTTTATCTAAATAATAAACATAACAATTTAAACATCCTGGACTACATTTATGACACCCATGCCAAGGATTCCATTGTAAATTTTTCATAAAAAACCATTTCCTTTTATAAATATATTTTATTATATTTTAAAGTTTTAAACAATCGCCCATGACATAATAAAAATGCGGAATAGAATATTTAGTGTGGGAGGATATAATATGATAGAACAAATTTTAGCTTTAAACCCGATTTTACAAGCTTTTCTGGCTACTTTACTTACCTGGAGTATAACGGCGATTGGGGCATCACTTGTTTTCTTTTTTAAGAAAATAAATAAAAATTTAATGGATGGGATGCTTGGATTTGCTGCTGGTGTTATGATTGCAGCATCGTTTTTCTCACTTATTGCTCCAGCTATAACAATGGCAAATAATTTAGGGTTAATTCCTTGGTTAATAGTTTTTATCGGATTTTTTTCTGGAGGATTACTTTTATTTATTGGAGATAAAATATATGATATATATGAAAAGAAGCATCCTTTAAAGGAAGGAAAAACAAGTTTTAAACGTTGTTTTATGTTAATTAGTTCAATAACCCTTCATAATATTCCAGAAGGTATGGCTGTAGGTGTTGCTTTTGGATCAGTTGTCTATGGACTTGATGGAGCAACAATCATGGCTGCTTGGACTTTAGCACTCGGAATTGGACTTCAAAATTTTCCAGAAGGGACAGCAGTAAGCATGCCTTTAAGACGTGAAGGTATGAGTAGAAATAAAGCATTCTTTTTAGGACAACTTAGTGGTATTGTTGAACCAATTGCTGGTATCATTGGTGCTATTTTAGTAATAAAAATGCGTACTTTACTTCCTTTTTTACTTGCCTTTGCTGCAGGAGCTATGATTTACGTTGTTGTTGAAGAATTGGTCCCTGAAAGCCAATCTAATAAGAAAAAAGATATTATGGCGTTATTTACTTTAATTGGTTTTTCTGTAATGATGATATTAGATGTTGCTCTAGGTTAAAAAAAGATGGTTACAAAATAAAATGTATCCATCTTTTTTTAATCGTAATAACCTCTATTTTTAATATTTAACATTTTTTGATAAACTGAATCTTTTACTAAAAAAATGATAGCTAAAACAAACAAAATTATTATACTTAAATAATTAGTAAAACTTACAATTTCTTGAATATGAAAACGAACTAAAATTACAATTATAAATAATTCTAAAGGTATTCCAAGTAAAAAAGCTATCCCCATTACTAGAGTTTTTCTTTTTTTTAGAACTCTAAATAATAAATAAATACTCCATAAATACCATAATGAAACAAGTGAAATACATGTTCCAATTAAGAATAATTTGTCGACGTTTAACAATTTTTCAAGTATGTATAAAAAAGGCAATATTAATAATGTTAAAGTAAGTAAACTATAAGCAATTTTATTATTATTTATTTTTAATATAGGATATAAAATACTCCATCCTAGTATAATTGCACTTATTACTATTAATGACCAAGTAAAACTCTTATTTATTAAAACATCACATATCAAACAAGTAATAATGGCTATTAAAAATAAACTCGATACTATTATAAAATAATTATTTTTCTTTTTTTCCATAATTACCTTCCTTATCTTATAACTAATATATCTTAATTTGTTAAATTAGTAAAGATGTTTTAAAAAGAAAATATTGTATGTGGAATCAATTTTATTTAAATTGCTAGAACTAGGCGAAACGAAAGGCTAGTATGCACCTCACCAGTATTGATGGTAAATGCGAAAACACCAGATGAAGCACCATAAGTCCAATCACCACCACGTAAAAACCAAGGGTTATCCAAGTTAACAAAATAAGTGTGAGTAAAATACCAACTTGACTTAAATCTATTAATACCATCAGGATCTTTAATATCCCCAATCGGACCGAATTCTATTGTTCCATCTCCTAATAATCTATGTTTATAATCCCTATCACTTGATGATGCTCCATATACATCATAATATTTTGAATTTATACTTGTATCTGTTATTCCTGCATTTCCGCTGGTTAATGAGCTTCTTACTCCCATTACATAATCCCAAGCTCCACCACTCATATCGTATATTCCTGAATAATTTCCTGTGGTACTTGCTACTACACTACTTGGATTTAAATAGCTGATTGTATATGTTCCATCTACTCCTAGTGCTGTACTTTCATTTTGGTTTCCTTCAATACTTGTTCCCCCATTATATCCAAGTGTTGGTTCCTCAATTGCTGCATATCCAGTTATATAAGCATTATTGTTATTTGTTCTTACACTTGATGCACTTCCATATACACTATGTTGTAAATAGACAATAGCTCCCCATTCAGTATTCTTCATCATATGACTATCTAATTCTCTTTTGTAATTGAACCCAGCATTAAACGCATTTCCTACTGTTATATTTCTCCAACTATAGACATTTGG
>CAOKUH010000019.1 GCA_948472605.1 uncultured Mycoplasmatota bacterium | reverse complement strand
GGAGAAAAAGAAAAATGTTTTGCTTATACTCATCAGACATTTTGTGATAAAAATGAATTAAGGGAAGAACAGCAAATATTATATTTAAGATGAATCCAGAAGTAAAAACAAAATTATGGAAAGGCGAATTTTGGAGTGATGGCTATTGGATTGTAACTGTTAGTAAGCACGGAAGTGAAGATGTTATATGGGAATATGTAAAAAATCAGGGTAAAGATAAATATGACTTGCTTTATAAATCGGATGAAAATTTTTAGTACCTTGTGATTCCTTATTAAAGCCCCGAAATCTTGTTACGGGGTAGTTTATAGATTAAAATTATTCTTGAAGCATCAGTTAATTTTTATAATGAGGCTTTAATCCAAATGAAAAAGAATTCACTATGTGATTTAGATTTTAAAACAGCAGAAGAATTAGAGCAAGATTATATAAAAGTTCTTGAAAATAAAGAAGCAATTAGAAGATTAGAACTTGCTCCTATAAGATTGTTTGATAACATAAGATATTCGATTATAAATTATTTGAATTATAGAAAAAATGGATTAATAAATCAAATTCCAGAAGGTTTAAAAATTACGGAACGTAAATATGGTATTAAAGTTGAAAATATTTATCAGGGAAGAACTTTATGCGCTATTGTTTTCCAGAAAGAATATCAGCATGAATATTTAAGAGTATTTGAAATTCAAACTCTAACTAAAAAAAGAATTTTATCTAGTCCCCAAACAATTGGTGTATATACAAGCGAATACGACAACTTTGAAAGTATTCCAAACAGACCAGATGAAAAACAAGATAATGCCCTTATATCTATTGAAAAGAAAATTAATATTGCTTTAAGACCACTAAATGAAGAGGCTTGGAAATGTCATTTAAAAAAAGAAGCGACAGAGTTGAAAAGAATCAAAATAAAAAAAGATTAAAAGTTGTTTGAAATTACTTTATTTTACTAATTAAAGAAAAAGTTATAAACATTATAATGGATAAAAGATTTTATTTTATTAATTGTATTTTCATTAGTATATGATATAATACCCATGCAGTAGTGATTGGATTATTTCCTACTTTAGCGAGTCGTTAAGGAACTAAGATTATTTATAATGATTAAATAGTAATACTCCAATGGACTATACTACACACTTGTGTAGGGGTTTTGTTACACAAAACTTAAGTCCATTTCCATATTACAATATCGTTAGTACTGTATATAATTAGGAGGTAGTAAAATTGTGGAAATACACTGGAGTTAAAGAATGTAATGAATTTTTACTATCTCTTAATTTATTTAATTGCAAAGATAAAAATAAATATATAAAAACAATTTATTCTATTGCTAACAACGTTGAAGAAAATTATAAAATATATAAAATAAAAAAAAATAATGGAAAATATAGAACAATATATGAACCAAATCCATTATTAAAAAGTATTCAAAGAAAAATTTTAATAAACATATTAAACGAAAAATCTATATCAAAATATGCCAAAGCATATCATAGAAGCATTTCTTTACTAGATAATGCCAAACCTCATATTAATAAAAAAATAGTCTTAAAATTAGATATAAAAAATTTTTTTGAAAATATATCTTTTTTAGATGTATATAATTATTGCTTTCCAATAGAATATTTTCCTAAATCTGTAGGTATGTTGTTAACATATTTGTGTACTTATGACAATCATTTAACCCAAGGTTCTCCCACATCTGCCTATATATCAAATCTTGTTATGAAAGATTTTGATAAAGAAATCGGCACATGGTGTGATCATAATATGATTTCTTATACTAGATATTCTGATGACATGACATTTTCTGGAGATTTTAATCCTAGTAAAGTTATTACTATGGCTCGAAAACAATTATATAAATTAGGCTTAGAGCTAAATAATAGTAAAATTCACATAATTAATAAAAATTCTAGCCAAATAATTACAGGGATAGTTGTTAATGAAAAAGCTCAAGTATCTATAAAATATCGTAAAGAAATTAGAAAAGAAATCTATTATATAAATAAATTTGGATTACATTCTCATTTAAAAAGATGTAATATAAATATAAAACCAAAAAAATATTTAGAAAAATTATATGGAAAAATAATATATGTATTACAAATTGATAACAACAATAAAGAATTTTTAAAATATAAAGAAATAATTAAAAAGATTGAAGTTTAATTATTTTTTTTATTAACTATGTAGTTAATCTGTTAAAGAAGCTGTTAATTTTAATACAATATGGTTGATTGAAGTATTTCTAAATAAACTTATAAATTTAATGATATATAGCTCTTCTTATTACTAAAATATGATATTACCATTATCACTATTGATTTTTGAGAACAATTATATTTATTTAAATGCAAATTATATATACTTTAAAGTTTGACTACTTTTTATAAAGTGATACAATTACTTTAAAGAAAAGAGGTAATAAAATGTTAGAACTTATTTTTAAATATTTAAGTAATTATTACAAAGAAGAGGATGTTGCTAGTATTTTTGGAATTTCAAAAATGGAAATTAAACATAGTAATTTTTTAGAATGGATTTTACAACCTAAAAAAGATGATGCTGTAAGTTATTTTCCTATAAGAAGATTATTAAAAACGCTACAAAATAATATATCAGCTGTAAAAAAAGAATATGATTTTTTTTTAGGGGTAAATTTGGATGCCTTAAAAATTGATGAAGTTCAAGTTATGAGAGAAAAATATAATATTGATTTATTGATAACTTTTGAAGCAATGCTAGGCATTACTAAAGATGAATATCTGCCAAATGAAATACTTAATGAAAAGCAAAAATATTTAATAGTAATTGAAAATAAAATCGAAGCACCAGAGCGTGCAAATCAATTATTTGATTATAAGAATATGATTAATGAAATGTTTCCTGATTATAAAAAAATATTTGTATTATTGCATCCAAATTATGAACAATTGAAACAAATTGACAAAAATGAAGAATTAAAGCTATCAGCAATAAAGCAAAATTATATATCTATAACTTATCAAGACTTGTATGACAATATTTTAAAGGAATATGCCCAAATCGCTAAAAGTGGCGAGACTAAGTTTATTATTAATCAATATATTCATGCACTATCTTGCTTTTCTTCGCTTAAATTAAATGGATTAATAATAACTGATATAGAAAACAAATATTTAGAAGAAATATTTAATAATAATAAAATGAAAGAGTTTTTGTCTTGCGTCGCATCTAAAGTTAGGGAATCTGTCATGCTTTATCAAGAACATAAAGAAGAGTTTAATACTTTATTTGAAAAGTATAAAATTTTAAGGAATTTTGATAATACAAATGAGGTAATTCAAAATATAAATAAAATACTGGGAAAAAGAAATTATTATTTAAATGGACAGGAATATAATACTATCTATACTTTTGTTTATGATATCTTAAACGACATTATAAGAACTTATAATATATCTACTTTGGATGATTTAGGAGCAGAATTAAAAGAAATACTTATTGGTAAAGATTGGGTTATACATGAATGGTATGATGGTATAGAAAAAGTATGGGGAGGAATTATAGATTCACCAATAAAAATAGGAGATATCGATTATTATTGTGCTAGCTATATAAGTTATCCATTTCTAATAAATTTATGTGATTTGATTTTTAAACAATTCCCTGAATATAAAGAAAAAATCCGATTTTAAAAATAAATGTTACACTTTGATAAATAAAATCAGCAGCTTTAGGCTTAAAACAAAGCTTTTTTATCATGACTAAAAATGATAAATTTATAACTTTAAAATAAGAACTATCTTTTAAGTTTTACAGCCATCATCACTACTTTACAAAGACTTTTAGATATGCTAGAATATTTTTTGAAAGGAAGATTTATATGTTATACAATCAATTTAAGAAATCTATAAAGAAAAGTAAGAAATCAATAAAAAATATTGGTTGTTTTAGCATATCTTCAAAATAGATTTTAATAAAATTTATTAGCAAAAAAGACTTAAAACAATCAAAACGTTTTAAGTTATTTTTAAATTGAGAGGATTGAGGAAAAATGAATTGGGCAAAAGAAGTTGCTTTAAAAATTATTGAAGAAAGGCCAAATGAAGAAACCTATACTGTTGCAAGTGGGGTTAGTCCAAGTGGATTTGTGCATATAGGAAATTTTAGAGAAATAGCTACACCTTATTTAGTTGCTAAAGAATTAAAAAAATTAGGTAAAAAAGTAAGATATATTTTATCTATTGATGAATTTGATAGATTTAGAAAAGTACCAAGTAATATAGATTCTAGTTATGAAAAATATATTGGAATGCCATATACGGAAATACCAAGTCCTTTTAGTGAAAATGAATCATATGCATCATTTATGGAAAAAAGATTTTTAAGTGAATTAGAAGCAATGGATGTAGAAGTAGAATGCATTTATCAAGCAAAAGAATATCAAAGTGGTAGATATAATGAATATATTAAAATTGCTATGGATAATAGAGATAAAATATTCAGCATTATAGACGATTTTAGAACACAAGATTCAAGTGAAGAGGAAAGAAAAAATTATTATCCAATAAGCATTTATTGTAAAGAATGTAAAAAAGATTCTACAACAATTTCAAGTTATGATGAAAATAGTGGAGAAGTAAATTATACTTGTGAATGTGGTCATAGTGATAATTTAAATATTAATAATGCAACTAATATAAAATTACAATGGAAAGTTGATTGGCCAATGCGTTGGATGATTGAGCATGTAACCTTTGAAGCTGGAGGTATAGATCATTCTGCTGCTAATGGAAGTAAAGCTGTATCTGAAAGAGTAGCGAGAGAAATATTCAACTACGAGCCACCAGTTTATATTCCATACAATTTTATTGGAATTAAAGGTGGAGGAGCCAAAATGTCATCATCTACTGGAAACGTTTTAACAATTACAGATTTATTAAAGGTTTATGACAAAAATATTATTTGGTGGTTCTATGCCAGATTTGATAATATGCATGCGTTTGATATAGCTCTTGATAATGACGTTATAAGATATTATAGTGAATTTGATAGATGGGTAAAGCTATATTTTAATGGTAATATTGATGAAAAGAATAAAAGTATTTTAGAATTAACAAATGTTAAAGAAGAATACTTAAACAATCCTAATTTTAGCTATTTAGCTACTTTTCTTCCAATTGTAAATTTTGATATCAATCTCTTAAAAGAGTTATTAAGTAAAGAAGACATAGATGTTAATAGTAAAGAATTTATGGAAAGACTAGAATTAGCTACTCATTGGGTAAATAATTATGGCTCTGATTATCAAGTAAATCTTTTAAATGAAAGAAATAATGAATTTTATGCTTCTTTAAATGATTTAGAAAAAAGTTGGGTTGCTAGTACTATTGAATTAATAGAAAAAAGTTATAATACAACTAACGATTTACAAACAGCCTTATATGATGTAGTAAAAGATGGAATATTAGCTGACAAAGAATTAAAACAAGCCCAAAAAAGATATTTTCAAATATTATATAATATGCTTTTAGGTTTAGATCAAGGCCCAAAACTTGGCTTATTCTTAATGGCAGTAGATAAAGAAAAAATAAAATCATTATTATAAAACTAAAAAAGATTAATAAAATTATAATAAGGAAGAGATATATTATAATTCTAAAAAAATATTTAGTAATAGATTAAGCATATGTTACAGTTTCTGATGTGTTTTTAGAAGAGGGTATCGAACATATAAAATTTGAATTAGATTTATAAAAAGAAAGAGGAAGAAAAAAATGAATGAAAAATTAAAAATATGGTTAGATAAAGAAATGGCTATTATGCAAAATGAAATAGATGAGTTAAATAAAAAAATTATGAAAAAAGTACCTTTATGGATGGGGTTAAGTATAGGTATTATGATTGCTATTGGACTTATAGCTGGCTACGATTTTAAATATATTCTAAAGGTACATTTTTTGATTGGATGTATTATTGCAGCATTTATTTGGCTATGTTTTTTTATTCAAACAAAAACAACTAAGATAAAACCTGTAAAAAAATCTTACGAAAAAGCTTTCGAAGAATTAGATGAAAAAGAAATAGATATTTTTCTAAACCAAATGGAAGAAAATAAATATGATGTTAAAATGTTTCAAAATCCTACAAGTGATAAATATCCAGCTCGTCTTATAGTAGGAAACCACTTTTGGTTTTATTATAGATTTCCAAAATGTACAATTGTTAGAACAAGTGATGTTAATAAAATTTATTTAAGAAGAGATACGACAAATGTAAGCTATAATATTGGAAATAGAAACGTTCATCAAAATATGTTAATTGGAATGTCTTTGATAATATCTTCTAAAACTAATAAAGAAGACATTGAACTTCTTTTAGGAAATGAATCTCAAGTTGATGAAGCAAAAGAATTAATAAAAAAATATCTAAAAGATGATGATTTATTTCAATAATAGGTGATAAAATGAAAGAAGAAAATGGAAGTTATTTATGGGGGATAATAGGGGGATTACTTGGAGGCTTTATAGCAACAATCCCTTGGACCTTAGTTTATGTTTACGAAAATATGATATTATCTTTACTGGCAATAATAATAGCTTTAGGAGTATTATAAGGGTACCAATTTTTACATGGTAAAGTAGATGAAAAATTACCCATAATTATTGTTATTATTTCATGTATATGTATGACGATATCTACATTTATAATAACTCCTATATTACTTTTGAACAAAGAAAATATTGCAATAAGTATTAATAGTTTTAAATGGCTGTACAATTCATCTATTTTTTTAAATGCATTAATAAAAGATTATATTATTTCTCTTTTCTTTACCTTTTTAGGAATTAGTGGAGTGGTTTCAAGTATTCGCCGACAAATTAACGAAGGTGGGACAAATTATATAAAAATTCCTATTATGAATAATAATATAGATGAAACCATTAAAGAAGAAATGGAACATTTAAAACAAGTATTTTTAAACCTAAATGCTACTGATAAATATAGTGCTATTCCAAAAGAAGAAATATTAGTTTCTTTTACAGATAAATCTATATTTAATAGAGTTAGAAGAATGGGCATAATAAAAAAGTATAAAGGTAATTATTACTATAGTTTAAAAGAGGAACAAAGTCCTTTTAAAAGATTTATTAAATTATATTTAAAAATTATGGGAATAATTATATTATTCTGTTTATTATTAATAATAATTTTTATGTAGTCTTAAAAGTATTCAATATAATTTGAATATTTTTTTATTTCTTTTACAAATATTGATTCGTTAAAAAATGGCACTAATAAATAACAATAATTTTTCGTTCTAGTTAAAGCTACATAAAACAATCTTCTTTCCTCTTCATACAGAAAAAAATCTTTTTCTTGAATTAAATACGTTAACGAATGATTTTTTATTTTTGTTGGGAACCCTAAATCAGCATTTATTAAATTAATAATTATAACATTATCACTTTCTAAGCCCTTAGATTTATGGATAGTTAAGTATCTTAATTTATAATTTAAATTATCTAAAATAAAATATCCATTTTCTAGCCATTTTATTTTTTCATTTGGAATAAATTTATAAATATCGAAATTATTTCTTCCAAGTATTAAAATCTCATCTTTATTTATCTTTTTTAATGCCTTTAAAATTGCTTTGTATGGATTAAAATATTTAATAATTATAATAGGCTTATTAAGATGCTTATTTGATTTTAAATCTTTTTTTATTTGCCTATTATTTTTCATAACAAAATCACCAGCCACTTTAATAAGTTCTTGACTATTTCGATAAGTATTTTCTATTTTAAAAGTTGTTACATTATCAAAATATTCTCTAAAATTCAAAAATATATTTAAATTACAACCTGAAAATTTATAAATTGATTGAAAATCATCACCTACAACAGTTAAATTTGCATCATTATTTTTAACTACTTCCTTAACAAAAAAAAGACGTAATTTTGACGTATCCTGAAATTCATCAATAATAATTTCCTTATATTTACATATATTTTTAGTTTGACATAACTTCATAGCTTGTTTAATTAAATCATCAAAATCATAATAATTATTATTTAATTTCTCTGTCTCATAAATAGTTATTATGGTATAAATCAAATAGAGAAGAGGATTATTATTTTCCTCTTTAAAAAAAGATTTAAAATCATTTTTGGTTAAATTATTTGTACTATATAATGAAATAAAAGTTTTAATCAATTTAACTAGCTCGCGAAAATTACTAGTTTTTAAAAAAGCCAAATACTTTTTTTTCCTTATAATTATTTTTTTTATTGTTTTAATAAATTGTTTTTTTAAAAAGGCATTTTGCCAAACCTGATTTTCAAAAAAGTTTTTAATTAAATTGTCTAAAAAATCATTCGGAGCTATTTCAAAATATAAATCTTCTAACTTTAAGATATGAATAGCTAACTTATGAAATGTAAAAACATGTATGTAATCATTTTTGATTTTTTCTTTTAAACTTTTAGTAGATTCATTAGTAAAAGAAATACATAATATTTCTTCTGGTTTAATTTTTTTTACTTCTAATAAATATTTTATTTTACCAATCATCGTTAAAGTCTTTCCAGAACCTGCTCCAGCCACAATTAGAGAATACTTTCCTGCATTTATTATGGCCTTAATTTGTTGATTATCTAAAGGATAACCATTAATAATAAAAAAATCTTCATTCATAAGTTGCTATTATAAATATAAAAAAATATTTTTTTGTCAAATTAAGTAAGCTGTTAAGAAGATTTTTCTTTATTTCCTTTTTATCCAAATTTTTGTATAATTAGATAAAGGACTGATAGATGTGTATAGAAAAACTTATGCTAAAATTGATGGAAAAATTTTAGAAGAAAATGTAGCAGAAATTAAGAAAAAGTACAATGATTATAAATATTATTTTGGGGTAGTTAAAAATAATGCCTATGGCCATGGAATGAAAATTGTAACTAATTTAATTGCCAGTGGCATAAATTATCTAGCTGTTTCTTCTTTAGAAGAGGCTTTAATGGCTCGTAAATTTACCATAGATATACCAATACTAGTTTTAGAACCAATTGAAATTGAATATATAGATGATGCTTTAAGTAATAAAATAACACTAACTATAGATAACTTAGATTATTTAAAAAAAGTTAATAAATTAGATTTAGCATATGAACTTAAAATTCATTTGAAAATAGACTCAGGAATGAATCGTTTAGGTTTTAAAGATAAAAAGGATATCAATGATGCCATAAAAATAATAGAAAAAAATCCCAAATTGTTTTTAGAAGGAATATATACTCATTTTGCTACAACTGGTGTTAATGATTATTATTATGATAGACAATTAGAAAAGTTTAAAGAATTAACAAGTAGTATAGATTTAAAAAGTATTCCCATTATCCATCTAGATCGAAGTCTTACAATGGTAACACATGAAAAAATAGAATTTGCTAATGGTGTAAGACTTGGCATAGCAATGTATGGTTTTAGTGGTAGTAGGAATATTTCTAAAGGATTAAAAAATAAGTTACGAACTATTAAAAGAAATATTTATCAAAAAAAATATCATATAAGTAAAACAATCTTAGAAAACAATTTAAATTTAAAAACAGCATTCAGTTTACATTCCACTATAATTTCTATACGTAAAGTGTGTAAAGGAGATGTTGTGGGTTACAATGCTATTTACAAAGTTAAACAGGATGGTTATGTTGCAACAATTCCCGTTGGTTACGCTGATGGAGTCTCTAAAGAATTCGGGTTTGTTGCTATTCATAATAAAAAATATCCCATTATTGCTGATGCAATGGATATGATTATGGTCCTAGTTGATGATAAAGTAAAATGTAAAGACGATGTAGAGATTTTTGGAAAAGTTATTTCAATTAATGAAGTAAAAGCTAAAATAAACACCAACGCCCAACATTTATTTAATAGAATAACTACAAGAGTTCCTAGAGTACATGTTGATGGTATTGATGAAGTAGAAATTAAATATTAATTTTAATTATAGAAAAAATAAATAAAGATATAATAAATAATAGATTAAAGGTGAAAATATATGGACTTTGAGGTTTTAATTTTAGGAACAGATGCCAATAGTTATTATATGGCTAGATGTTGTTACGAAGAATATCATAAAAAAGCTTATCTAATTGGAAAAGAAAGACTAGCCTTTACAAAATTTTCCAACATTTTAAATGTATCTTACGAACCAAATTTATGGATAGAAAAAGAATTTTTAAAAGTACTAGAAAAATTTGCCAAAGAACATTTGAATAAAAAAATTGTGTTAATAAGTACTAACGAAACTTATTCTGAATTTATATCCCAAAATAAAGATAAAATAAATAACCAATATATTTATAATTTTCCCGCAAACGAAGTAATCAAAACTTTAACTAATAAAGAAACATTTTATAAAACATATGAGAATTCTTGTCTTAATTTTCCTAAAACTATTTACTATGATTGCAAACAAAATAAGAAAATCCAAATGACTTATCCAGCGGTAATAAAACCAAGTAATGTAGTTATGTACAACCATCTAAAATTTGCTGGAAAAAATAAAATATATAAGGTTAATAGTAAAGAAGAATTAGAAAGAATTATAAAAAATATCAAAAATAGTGGATATAATGATAAGCTAATCATTCAAGAATTTATTCCTGGTGGTGATGATTGTTTATTCGATTCTGTAGTATATGTAAATTCTAAAAAGAAAGTTGAATTCATTAGTTTTGCTCAAATAGGATTACAAGAAAGAACTAAATCAATGGTTGGAAATGCAGCTGTTTTAATAAATGGTTTTAACACAACAAAAGGAAATGTTTTAAACCAAGTTGAAAATATAAAAAAATTTATGGAAAATATTGACTATTATGGATTTGCTGAAGTTGATATGAAATATGATGCTCGAGATAACACATTTAAAGTATTAGAAATTAATGCTCGTCAAGGCAGATGTAGTTATTATGTAAGTGCATTAGGTAAAAACTTAGTTAAAGTAATTGTTGATGATTGCTTATTTAATAAACAAAAAGAATATGAATTTTTAGATAAACAAGTACTTTTATCTTTTGTTCCCAAAGGAATAGTAAAAAAATATATAAGTAATAAAGAATTTAAAAATAAAGCCTTAAAAATGTGGAAAAAAGTTATTAAGCCAATGGATTGTCCAAAAGATAAAAATTTTAAGAGATTTTTGATGCTCCGTAAAAGATGGTTTAATTATTATAAAGAATATAAAAATAGTTATTGGAAATGAGTGATATAAGTTATGTGTGGCATAGTAGGATTTATAGATAATAAAAAAAGTAAGGAAAAAAAAGAAATAATAAAAAAAATGGCAGATAAAATAAAACATCGTGGTCCTGATGATGAAGGATACTATACTGATGAATTTATTGCTTTAGGCCATAGAAGACTATCTATTATTGATTTAACTAAAAGTGGTGCTCAACCAATTTATAATGAAGACAAAAGTTTATTTATTATTTTTAATGGTGAAATTTATAATTATGAAACTATTAAAGAAGAATTAATAAAAAAAGGTCATAAATTTAAAACTAAAACTGATACAGAAGTTATTTTGCATGGATATGAAGAATATAAAGAAAAACTATTTTCTAAACTTCGAGGAATGTTTGCTTTTGTTATTTATGATAAGAACACTCATGAATTAATTGGAGCAAGAGATCATTTTGGTATAAAACCTTTTTATTATTATAAAAAAGATAATAAATTATTGTTTGGTTCAGAAATTAAATCTTTTCTAGAACATCCTGATTTTCCAAAAGAAGTTAATACTTCGGCTTTAAAAATGTATTTGATTTTTCAATATTCTGTTCATGAAGAAACCTTCTTTAAAAATGTTTTTAAATTAAAACCAGGTCACTTTTTTA
Source organism: uncultured Mycoplasmatota bacterium (assembly GCA_948472605.1). Lineage (GTDB taxonomy): Bacteria > Bacillota_I > Bacilli_A > RF39 > UBA660 > MGBC108787. The sequence continues at coordinate 5,330 of CAOKUH010000019.1, read as the reverse complement.
AATATAAAAATGGTAAAATGACTATAAAAGAATATTTTAAAGTTGAATATGATAAAAATGATAAGCCATATGATGTTTATAAAAAAGAATTAAAAGCTGTACTAGAAGATTCTATAAAGTATCATCAAATTACAAGTGATGTGGAAGTAGGCTCTTATTTATCAGGAGGAGTAGATTCTTCTTATGTTGTTAGTGTAGCAAAACCTGATAAGACATTTTCTGTTGGTTTTGATATGCCAGGTTTTGATGAAACAATGTATGCTCGTGAATTATCTGAACTACTTAATATAAACAATTATCAAAAAAAGATAACTAGTGAAGAATTCTTTGATATTTTACCTACAATCATGTATCATACTGACGAACCTCATGCTAATCTCTCAACAGTTCCTCTATATTTCTTATCAGAACTTGCAAGTAAACAAGTAAAGGTTGTTTTATCAGGTGAGGGTAGTGACGAGATGTTTGCTGGATATAATGAATATTATGAGTCTTCTCTCATTCGTCTATATACTAAATTTCCTTTAAAATTTCGAAAAATGATTGCTAAAATGATAAGTCCATTGCCTCATTTTCCAGGTCAAAATACCCTTAAGTTATATGGTAGACCTTTTTATGAAAGATATATTGGTCATGGTACTTTTTCAAGTGAAGAGGAGGCTAATAGAATACTAGCTCCTGATTTAAGAAATGATGAAAAAATAAGCGATATTATTAAGCCTTATTATGATAAAGTAGCAAGTTTAGATGATGTTACTAAAAAAATGTATATTGATATGCACTTTTGGCTTCCTCAGGATATACTATTAAAAGCTGATAAAATGACAATGGCAAATTCTATTGAACTTAGAGTTCCACTTCTAGATAGTGTTTTATTCTCTTATGCTAAGCATATTCCAACCAAATATTTGGTACGTGATAAACAAACAAAATATTTATTCAGAGATATTGCTCATGAAAGTATTCCAGAAGAGTGGTCAAAAAGAAGAAAACTAGGTTTTCCAGTTCCATTTTCTAAATGGATAAAAGAAGAAAAATATTATAAAATGATTTATGGAATGTTTAATACACCTTATGTTAGTAATTTTTTTGATCAAGAATATATTAACAATTTATTAAATGAACACTATAATAATATTAAGAACAATGGCCGAATTATTTACAATATTTATACATTTTTAGTTTGGTATGACATATATTTTATAAAAAATTGATAATTTATTTAATTTTTTTGCTTTCTTGTATTGACATAAATTAACAAGTTTGTTATAGTTGATTATGTCCAGTGCATGGATGCATGGGCGCTTAGCTCAGTTGGTTAGAGCACCTGCCTTACAAGCAGGGGGTCATAGGTTCGAGTCCTATAGCGCCCACCATTATTTTTGCCGACTTAGCGTAATTGGTAGCGCAACTGACTTGTAATCAGTAGGTTGGGGGTTCGATTCCCTCAGTCGGCACCACTTATGGAGGGATAGCGAAGTGGTCAAACGCGGCAGACTGTAAATCTGTTCCTTCGGGTTCCATGGTTCAAATCCATGTCCCTCCACCATTTCTTTTATTGCCTCGTAGCCAAGTGGTAAGGCATCAGACTTTGACTCTGACATTCCGGTGGTTCGAACCCACCCGAGGCAGCCATTTTAATTATATGATCCGCTAGCTCAGTAGGTAGAGCATTTGACTTTTAATCAAAGGGTCGAGAGTTCGAATCTCTCGCGGGTCACCATTTTATTTGTTAATAAACCTAGGTAATACCTAGGTTTTTGCATTTTTAAAAATTATATAAAAACATGCATTTTTTTATCTGTAGCATACAAGTAGCATACAAAAGATATATTAAAAAAATCAGGTTAATTGTACCTAATTTTTTCTATTTCTTTTAAAAAAAGACGAAATATCATACTTTTGGTGTATAATAATAGTAATAAAATAATAAATTTAGTTTCTAAATTTGCTAAAGATATTTACAAGAATTTAGAAGCTTATAAAGTAAGTAAATATAATTACTTAGATGAAATAAACAATTTAGGTTAATAAAGGAGTTTGAAATTATGATAACAAATCATTATACAGTGCTTGGAGTTTCTGAAAATGCAACAGACGAAGAAATTAAGAAAGCATATCGTATTTTGGCAAAAAAATATCATCCTGATGCAACTAAAGAAGATAAAAAATTAGAAGAAGAGTTTAAAAAAATTGGAAATTCATATGCTATTTTAATTAATCCGCAAAAAAGAAAAGAACATGATATAGAACTTCAAATTCAAAAACAAAACAAGGTAAACAACAATTATTCTAAAAATATTATTAAAGATATCTTTAATAATATTTTTAATGATAATTTCTTTGGCGAATTTGGCTCATCTTTTAATGGTTTCAATTCTTCTTTTGAAAATGAAATAAAAAGTGATTATGAAATAAAACAAGATGAAGAGGCTTATGATGAATTTGTTAAATTTTATAATGAACAAGAAGAAGAATTTGCTTCATTAGGCTTTACTTTAGAAAAAGAATATGGGAGTTATAAACTATTTCAAAATCGAGGGGTTATATCTAGATATGATTATTATAATTTAAAAGCAGAAATCAAAAATAAATTATTTAATTTGAAAAGAGATATAGAAGCATATAATAAATATATAACATTTTATGAAGAGATAAAAGCTCAATTTGAGGCGTTAGGATTCATTTTAAACTCACATGCTGAATATCTAGAAGAGAAAAATCGGGGCATTGTTTCAAGAGATAAATACAATGAAATAACAAAAGTATTAAAAGATTCTTTACATGATTTAGAAAAAAAATTAGTTGCTTATGATCAATTTATGATATTTTTAAATGAAGTTGAAGAAAAATTAAAACAATACAATAAAATAATTTCACCTTCTTATAAAGAAGATATAATGAAAAAAAGAAAAAAAATATCTCCTAGTGAAATAAAAGATTTAAGGAGAGAATGGAACTTAAAATTAAAGGAATATGAAAGTAATGCTCGAGCATTTAATAGATTTAAATTATTTTATGAAGAGATAAAAGTACGTTTAATACCTTTTTCTAGTGAATTTGACTTTAGTAAATATTTAGATTCAAAAAATATGTGTTCTTTTAATTACCTAGAAATTAATGAAGTGATAACCCAAATTAATAATAAATTAAGAGAGTTGGAAACTAAAAGAAATAAAAAGCTAAATATTTTAAAAGAAAAATTAGTTAAAAGAAATATCGATATTCTTGATTATTTATCCTCTCAAAAAAATAAAGAAACTAATGAGATTATTTCTTTAAAAAATATAACAATTTCTCAAATTGATACAATGTTAAGTACTATGAATATTTTAGATGAAATGGATTTAATGTTAAGTGAAATAAACATAGATGCGGAAAAGTATTTAATATTACAAGGCAAATTATTAGATATAAAAAATGCAGATTTGCGACCTATTTGGGAATTTTTAAATGAATATAAAAATAATTATCAAAGACTTGATGAAAGTCTAAAATTTAATAAATATGAAGATTTAAAAACAAAAATGAAACAAGAAAAAGAGGAAAAAATAGAATATTTTAAAGAATGGTTACAAAAAAGAAACATAGATATTAATGAATATTTACAAATTAGAGTAAGTAAGAATAATAAAGTTTTAACTTTAGAAAACATTTGTATTTGGGAATTAGATGTAATTTTTAAATCGTTTAAAATGATTGATGAAATAGAATTTTATTGCGGATATTTAAATATGACATTAGAAGCTTATTTGGCTACAAAAGGAATAGATTTGTTAACTATAAAATATAAAGAATTAAAAAATATTAACGAAGAATTAAAAGAATATGTAAATAATGTTATAAAAGTTGATGAAGTGTTGCAAGCTGGAGATAATAGTAATTTAAAAAAATAAACTAGAAAATAGGGTGTAATTTTACGCCTTTTTAATTGCCAATTTTTGGTAAAAAATACAGACATATATTGACACTATTTGCAGTTAGTAATTTGTATAATGATTTTAGTAAAAATTTAACGTAGCGCCGTTAATAGTTTTTGCAATTTAATTGATATACTAAATAATAAGGTGGTCAAAATGAAATTATCAAAAGCAGTATCCCAGAAAATTTTAAAAATATGCAAAGAAAAAAATATTTCAATAAATAAGCTTGCTGCAATATGTTGTGTCACACAAAGTACAGTGCAAAGTTTGATTCAAGAAAAATATGAAAGTCCTAAACTTGCAACTATTACCAAAATATGTGAAGGATTAGGATTAACTTTAGAAGAATTTTTTGATGATTGCTTATTTGACAATTTGGAAAGGGATGACAAATGAAAACAATTTTAGAAAATAAAAAAGCAAAAATATTTTTAGAAAATAAAGATATTCTAGAAATAAGTACAATTGATGGTAAACACAATATTATTATTAAATATATTGGAGGTGCTTTTCATATTGAAGATGAGAACCTTAATTTAGATAATATTATGGAAGAAAAAAAAGCAATTAAAGCTATGGATGAATATTTAAAGAAATATGAAAAAGAATAGTATACAATAGTCAAGTATTTTAAAATTAAAATAACTTGATTTTTTAATTTGACTATAATATAATGATATTGCATCCAAGAAATGCACCCATAGCTCAATTGGATAGAGCGCTAGACTACGGATCTAGAGGTTAGGGGTTCGACTCCCTTTGGGTGCACCATAATTTTTTTGTAACATTTTAGAAAAATTATGATATAATATATTAAGTATTTCGAGAAGTGGCTCAACTTGGTAGAGCACTTGGTTTGGGACCAAGGGGTTGCAGGTTCAAATCCTGTCTTCTCGACCATTTTTAAAATTAATTCCTTTAAATAGGAGTAAACATAGAAAACATTGAGAAAAATCAGTGTTTTTTTCAATTTAACATTAAATTAATAATTTTAAACTTAATTAAAAAATACTTGCTCTTTTATTAATAAATGTTAAAATTGTATTAGGTAAAAATATATGTTTGGATTTAAGAAAAAAGCAAAAATTCCAGAAGAGATTAAAGTGTGTAATCATGTTTTAGAAGAAAATAAACCAATTTTATACATTAAAAGGGAAATGAACGGGGAATATCACTTTTATTGTGAAGAAAAAAATCATGATATTTCAGAATTAAAAAATGTTGATAAAGAAACAGTTTTAGGAATTGATAATTCTTTAAATAAAGTCTTTCCTTTAATGCTAGATCAGGATAGAAAAAGAGAACTAGGTAAAGAGAAGAAAGGGTTAGAATTAAAAACATTTATCAAAGAAAGTATAAAAAAGGAAATAGAAAAAGATATTGAAGATAATCAAGTAGAATTAAAAA
>CAOKUH010000018.1 GCA_948472605.1 uncultured Mycoplasmatota bacterium | reverse complement strand
ACCATTTTATAATGGTTTGTGAGATTTTTGAGTTTCAAAAGTGTTTAAGTTCCGTCTTCTTTCATTTTCTTTTTTTATTGGTAGTCAATACTTTTTCTTGATTTTTTTCATGTCTTTGTCCTGTTCATAAGTAATTTTTTCTTGACATATGCATATATTTTACTATATAATCTAGTTGTTACAAAAAGGAAAGAGACGTATCCATGTCCACCTGATTACGCGTAGTAATAGGTTAAATGCCAAAGTAAGTGTGATTTGGTTTTTTAGGTGGATACTATGTATCTACCTTTTATAATGTATGGAGGTGCATTTATATAGCAAATAATAAAAACGAATTACCAATAAATGAACAAATTAATGTCCAAGAATTAATGGTAATTGGTCCAAACGGAGAACAAATGGGTTTGAAAAAATTAGATGATGCGTTAACACTTGCAAACTATGCAGGGCTTGATTTAGTTTTAATGAATGTAGGAGCTACTCCTGCTGTTGCTAAAATTATGGATTACAATAAGTATAAATATGAAAAGCAAAAGAAACAAAAGGAAGCTCAAAAAAAACAACGCGAAACTAATAAAGAACTAAAAGAATATCGCTTGTCAGTTACGATTGATGTTCATGATTTTGATACTCGTTCTAGAAATGCTAAAGAGTATTTAGAAAAAGGGCATAAAGTTAAAGGAATAGTTCGTTTTAAAGGAAGACAAATGGCTCATACAGATCTTGGGCGAGATGTCTTAATAAGATTTGCCGATGCGCTAAGTGATAGTGCTGATGTTGAAACAAGTCCAAAATTGGAAGGTAAAAATATGTATATCATTTTAGCACCAAAAAAAGATAATTAAAGAAAGAAGGATGTATTATGGCAAAAGGACCAAAACAAAAAACACATAAAGCTAGTAGTAAAGTTTTTAAAAAACGTGCAAATGGTACCCTTTCCTATAAGAAAAGTGGCGGAAACCATAAAACTAGTAAGGATAGCTCTAAACAAGTTAGACAAAGACGTAATAAAGGAACATTAAGTAAAGGAGATACTGACAGAATTAAGTCAGTAATCTAGATTAGGAGGGTAATAAATGACAAGAGTTAAAGGTGGAAGTATATCTAAAACACGTAGAAGAAAAGTCTTAAAACAAGCTAAAGGTTATTTCGGAAGTAAACATAGACTTTATAAAACGGCACAAGAACAAGTTTTTCATAGTGGAGAATATGCATATCGTGATAGACGTGCTAATAAAAGAAACTTTAGAAAGTTATGGATTACAAGAATTAACGCAGGATGTCGTGAAAATGACATTAGTTATTCTAAATTTATTAATGGTCTAAATATTGCTGGTATTGATATAAATAGAAAAATGTTATCAGAACTTGCAATAGATGATGCAGCATCATTTACAAATCTTGTAAACATTGCTAAAGAAGCTTTAAAAAGCGGAAAAAAAGCTACTTTAAAGGAAGATAAAGTAGTAGAAAAAGAAATTAAGAATGATAAATCTGAAACTACTAAAGAAACTAAAAAAGTAGAAGAAAAAGATTATAGTAAAATGACTTTAGCAGAGCTTAAAAATATTGCTAAAGAACAAGGGATAAAAGGTTATTCATCAATGAAAAAAGATGAATTGTTAAGCAATTTAAAATAAATTTAGCTAAGAAAAGATGACATAAGTTGTCTTTTTTTTATTAAAATTTGACATTTGAAAAAAATATGATAATATATATGACATCAAAAAAGGAATAAATGGGGGTTTTTATTATGGGAAGAAAGTTACAATCGATTTATGATTATTTATGTGATTATACTATAGAAGAAATTGATAATATGATTTTTGATTTAACAATCGAAGAAAAATTACTTATTAGAGATCGATACGGAAATGATTTACATCATCCAAAATCAAGTATTAATTGGACTAAAGAAAAGAATATTAAATTTTATAATATTTTAGTTCCTAAAATGCGAAAATTACTAGCAACAGGAATTTATAAAAAACCAAAAGAAATAGTTATAGAAAAAGATTATAATACTTTATTAACATTATTAAGAGAAGAAAAAACTAATGAAGAGATATGTGCAAAATTAAATATTAATAATAAACAATTAGCAAGATATTTATTAGAGCTAAAAAGTAAAGGTCTCATGTATTATCAAAAGTATTATTCTAATGGTTCTATTATATATAAAACTACTTCAAATGATAATAAAGAAGGAATAAATAAACGAATTATTGCTGATGTAGTGGAAAATCGCATAAAGATGTTAGTAATATCTGATTTACATTATGGAAATGAATTTGAAAGATTAGACTTAGTTGATAGAGCATTTAACTATTGTGCTAAAAATGGGATAAATATTATATTATGCCTTGGAGATTTTATAGATGGATGTTATTCAAAAAGCAAACAGAAAATATCTGATGTACATGAACAAATGGAATATTTTTTAAATAATTATCCAAGCGATAAAAACATTTTAACTTTTGGTGTTGGTGGAGATCATGATTTAAGCGCTTTAAATAAAGAGTCTTTAAATATAATTGAAATGTGCAATAGTTTTAGACATGATATAGTTATAGGTGGATTTAATAATGTCATTGTTTATATAAAAAAAGATAAATTACACTTATATCATTATATTAATAATGGCTGTGTATATAATTCTTATGCTCCTATAGTCTTGCATGGACATACACATAAATTTCTTGTAGATGAAAGAAGCGATATATTAAATATAGCTGTGCCATCTTTATCTCAGATTATTCAAACAATACCAACTGCATTAGAACTTAGTTTATCGTTTAATAAAGGACTTATAGATGATACAATAATCAAACAAATTTATTTTAGTGAACAAGACATTACTTTAAGTGAAATGCATTATAATTTATTAAAAGAAAGAGTTTTAACTAGTAACCAAATTATTAAAAATATAGATTTTTTTAAATCGGATTTACAGGAAGATAATTGTTTAAAGAGAGTATAGAATTTAATAACTTTGAATTTATTTAGATTCAAGGTTTTTTCTTTTATTAATTCATGTTAATATTATTAAGGTGAGTTTATGAAATTTAGAAAATCTTTTTTTATGATATTTTTAATAATTGTTTTAATTTTAGTTATTTCTTTTATTATTTATAAAAATATTATCTTTAAAAATAATATCCCTATTTTGGCATATCATGATGTTATAGAAAACCCTTTAAATGAAACCGATATTTCTATAGAAGATTTTGAACGTCAAATGGAATATTTATATTCACATAATTATCAAACTTTATCTCTAGATGAATATTATGAATGGAAACAAGGAAAAGTTATAGATGGTAAAAAAATTGTTTTAACTTTTGATGATGGAGATGAAAGTTTTTATAAAATAGTTATTCCTATACTCGAAAAATATAATTTTAAAGCAACAGTCTTTGTTATTCAAAATAGTATAGGAAAGGAAGGATATTTAAATGATACTCAAATTAAGGATATAAAAGAAAATAAAGCTAATTTTTTTGTTCAATCGCATTCTTTTAATTTACATATTGATTCGTTTGCTAATTCTAATGACTATCATATTTATAATGAAGATATGTTAAAAAATAATAACAATAATTATAAATATTATGCTTATCCTTTTGGGATTTCCAATGAAAATTATTATAAAGCTTTAACAAATAATAATTACAAATTAGCATTTTTATATTCTCCAAGTAAATGGTCAAATAAAAATCAAAATAATTTAGAAGTTACTCGTGTACCTATCTATAGAAGTAATTCTTTATTTAAATTTATACTTAAAGTTTCTTTTAAAATATAAAAAATTATAATGATTAATTTTAGGAGAAATATGTTATACTTTAGCTAGGTGATTTAAGTGAAAAAAGTAATAGAATTTACTAAAGGTAAAGGCAGTATAATTTATAAATCTATTTTAATCTTTTTTATAATAGGAATATTAATTCTTACTTATACAAATAAAAATAATGATGTTTTTTTGACAGAAACTATTACTAATAAAGAAGAGAATTATCAAAGTGTTAAAGAAAAAAATGAAACTATAATAGAAGATAATAATCTTAATACTGATAAAGAAGAAAATACTGAGATGGTTAATGAAAATAGTAATACAAAAAATGAAACAGAAAGTATTAATTCTGCTATTATAAAAGAAAATATGGTTGCTAAAAGTGCAGATGATGAAATAATAGCTTATATGAATGAAACCGAAAGTTTTTTTGATGAAGTAAATAAAAAAGAAGAAATAAAGGTTCGTTTTATAACAATTGTGGATTTTCTATTCTATAAGGGACAAATAAAGGGTTATACTTTAGATGATTTAACGTCAATGGCCAAGTTACAAATTTTAAAAATAGCATTATCTATTGATAATAAAATTGAGAAACATTTTCCTTTTTATAAAGAATCTATTAGTAATACTACTGGTAAAATATATACAGGCATAAAAAATAAAATCATAGAAATTTATTTCTATACTACGACTAAAATTTGTGATTATGATAAAAATTTATGTGATTCTGCTAAGAAAGATTTTCAAGAGATGAAAAAGGCTTTTGCTATTAGTTGGGATTTTATTAAAAATTTAATTTTAAATGAGGCAGATAATTTAAAAACTTGGTACGAAATTTATAGTGGCAAATTAAGCTGATTTATGGTATATTTTAATAAGAAAATAAAAAGGAGTGTTTGATTATGTTTGGAAAAATTAAATATATAAGTGAGAATACAGCATTTATAGAAAATACTGGAGGAGATGCTGGAACAACTGATTTGATGAATATTAATGTAATATTTGAAGCAACAGATCAAAAAATATTAGGAGAAGTAACTGAATTTAATAAATCTGAAATTAAAATACGATTTTTGGGGGAATTTCTAGATGGGCGATATGTAAATGGTGTTATTAGAAAACCGCTTTTATCATCTGTGGTTAGAATAATTAATAGCGAAGAGTTAATGGAATTAGTTGGAACTCCTAGCGATAAATCATTTGTTCTTGGTAATAGTGCAATTTATAAAAAATATAAAGTATGTCCAAGTATTAATGCTTTATTATCAAACCATGTAGGAATATTTGGAAATACTGGTAGTGGTAAATCTTGTGGTGTAGCAAGAATAGTGCAAAATTTATTTTCTAATCCTCATATGTTATCTTATAATGCTAATATTTTTGTATTTGATGCTTATGGAGAATATAAAAATGCGTTTGGAAGTATTAATAAAATAAATCCTAATTATAGTTATAAGTTTATTACTACTAATCCTATTGATAGCGATGATTTTTTACTGCAAATACCAGTTAATTTATTGAAATTAGATGATTATGCACTACTTTTACAAGCAACAAACCATGCTCAATTACCGATTATAGAAAGAACAATTCGTTTAGCTAAAATATTTAGCCAAGAAACAGATGCTTCAAATAAATATAAAAATCATTTGATAGCAAAAGCTCTTCTTGCAATTCTTTTTAGTAACCAAACAACAGCAAGAAAGAAAAATGAAGTATTTCAAATAATAGAAGTTTGTCATACTAATGAATTTAATTTTGATAGTACAATTAATGGTCTTGGCTATACTAGAACTTTTTCTGAATGTTTTGAAATTGATTCGAATGGTTATTTTGGAGAAAGTGTCTTAATTACTGATTATATTTTAAAACATATTGAAGATACATATGAAGAGATGGAAGAGCCAACTGAATATAGTTATTCGTTAGCAGATTTTGCTAAAGCTTTAGAGTTTACAATGATTAGTGAAGGATTTCAAAATAATTCAAATCTTTACAATGATGCTATTATTTTAAAGGTTAGATTAAATACTATTTTAAATACTAAAGTAGGTAAATATTTTTCTAATAATGGTTATACTTCTATAGATAAATTTGTCAGTGGTTTAGTTGTTAAGAATAATAAAAAAGCTCAAATCATCAATATAAATCTTGAAGATGTTGATGATACTTATGCTAAAGTTATTGTTAAAATTATGGCTCGTTTATTTTTTGAATTTTCGAAAAATTTGAAACAAAGAGCTACAATACCATTTCATATATTTTTAGAAGAGGCACATAGATATATTCAAAGAGATAATGATAACTTTTTACTTGGTTATAACATATTTGAAAGAATTGCCAAGGAAGGAAGAAAATATGGAGTGTTATTAGGTATAATTAGTCAAAGACCAGTAGAGATATCTGATACAGTTATTTCACAAGTATCTAATTTCTTAATCTTTAAAATGACCCATCCTAAAGATATTAAATATATTGAAGAGATGTTACCAAATATTTCAGCAGATGTTATTGAAAAACAAAAAACATTGCAGCCAGGAAGTTGTGTAGGTTTTGGCTCAGCCTTTAAAATACCAATGATTATGCGTTTAGAATTGCCAAATCCATTACCTTATAGTTCAAATTGTGATGTTGCAGCAAGATGGAATGTAAAAGTAGCTAATAATGCAAATGAAGAAGGCAATAAATAAAATATATCTTAAAAAAATAATGCAAATCTTTATGATCTGCATTATTTTTTGGAAAAGATTATATTTTAATAAATGTAACGATTTTGTGTCATGATTTAAAAATGTGTGTCATGATTTAAAAATGCTTGCATTTTTGGTTTATATGTGTTATAGTATTCAACAATTACAAAAAGGGGGAAATTGTAATGGAGAAATTAATAATTCCAGAATTTTTAAAAAATAATGATCATATAGATATAAATGAATTTTGGGAAAAGATTGGAAAAGCTGATATGGCTGAAAATGTTGAAGATAAAGTGAGACCAATAAAGAAAGTTGATTGGGAAAATGTAGCTAGATTTATTTTTGATAATAAAACTAATATTATTACTTCAGATATTACTATTAATTTAGCAAAACTATTATTAAAAGAGGAAGGGCTGGATGAGTATGTTGAAAAGAATCATATTGATTTAAGCAGTATTTATAACTTAACAGAGGTAGTTAATTTTGCTAAACATACACCTAACAACAATCCTTATATTAAATATTTACCTAATAATACTTATTCAAGAGAGTATAATGATTATTTATATTTAACTCGTTTAATTATTGAGAAAATTAAGCTTATTAAATTACAGATGCATTATAAAAATGCAGAAGTTAAATCTCAAATTTTAAATCTAAGTTTAAGTCAAGCTGAAAAATTAGAAACATCTTATTTTAAACATAGTGGAGCAGTTCAAGCTAAATCAAAATACCATTATTGTGCACCAGAAAATATATATATAGGAGAAAAGGGTTTTGATGCCGTAAATGAAATATCTATGCTTTTAGAAGAGAATGAAATTCAAACTATTAATATGATAGGAGCACTTGAAGCTAAAAGTCACCCATATATAGCTATGGAATCAATTGGGGAAAATAATCTTTCTAAACAAAAAGCACCTGCTTTATTTTATCTAAAACAAATTGGATGCAAGAAAAAAGAATTAAATAAACTTAGAAATGATAAATTGAACATTAAAAAGAATCTTATGTATGGACTAGAAGTTCCAGAAGATATTATAGAAGGACTAGAAGAATATAAAAAAGAACTTATTAAATCATTAAGAAATAGATAATAATAAAATAAATTAAGTGATTGTAATAATTACTTTTTTTATTCTAATTTAGAATAGTAAAATTTTGTTATCTGAAATAAATAATGTAAAAAGTAAATAAAATTTTGGGTTTCTGATTGATATTATATTAATACTATGTTAAAATCTAATTACCTGAAGGATATAGTTTGTTTTACATAAAACCGACTATTGGATATTCTTGGGAATCTAATTGAAATGTGGTGTAGAATACTAACCCATTAAGTGATGTTAGGATCCAAAAACATTTCATGTGATGCCCACCTCGCGAGAGCGGGCTTTTATCCAAACAAACTTTCCTTTGGGTTTTATTATGCCAAAAAATGAGGTGATACAATGTTTGAACGAACTTTGAAAATAATTGACAATTCTGTTTTAGAAAAATTACAAAATATAAATATCTTACTTGTAGGAGTAGGTGGAGTAGGAGGCTTTGCTTTAGAAGCTTTAGTACGTTTAGGTGTTTCTAATATAACTATTATAGATAATGATAAAATAGAATTAAGTAACTTAAATCGCCAAATAATAAGTAATGAGAATAATATTGGGGAATATAAAGTGGATATAGCTAAAAAAAGATATATAGGAATAAACTCTAATATTAATATAAAAAGCTATAATTTATTTTTAGATGAAAGTAATATTGATATGGTTTTTGCAAATAAATATGATTATATAATAGATGCTTGTGATACTGTGACAACAAAGTACTTACTTATAAAAAAAGCTCTTTTTACAAATACTAAAATAATTTCTTGTATGGGTACTGGTAATAGAATTGACCCTAGTAAAATAACAATTACAAAACTTGCAAAAACTTATAATGATCCGTTAGCTAAAGCTATGCGTAATGTTTTAAAGAAAAATGATATAACTTTAAATATTCCAGTAGTATGGAGTAGTGAAGTTCCTATTAAAATAAAAGAAAAAGCACCAGGTTCTATCTTTTTAGTTCCTGCTGCTGCTGGATTACAAATAGCCTATTATATTTTAGAAGATTTAATAAATAGAAGTTAATTTCATATCATTAATTGTATTTATTAAAATTTCTTTATTTTCATCTTCACAAACTATTTTATATATTGCCATTATTATTGGCGCTTTTATATGCTTTCTTGTGAATAATTTGGTTATTAATTCTAATGTAATAAGTCCTTCTAAAGTGGTACTTTTTTTATAAGCATCTATTTGCTTTTTGGCTTTTTTAGAACCAATCATAACTCCTAAAGTATAATTTCGGCTTTTAGGTGAATTACAAGTAGCAATTAAATCACCTAAACCAGAAAGACCATGAAGAGTACTTAAAGAAGAATCATACATATATAAAATATTTTCTAATTCTTTAAAAACAGCGGTTAAGTAAAAAGCTAAAGTACTTTCGTGATAACCTAATCCTGATATTATTCCTGAACCAATTGCGTAAACATTTTTAATACTACCACAGAGACTAGTTCCAATTAAATCTCTAGTAAATGATATTTTGACATCTAAATTATTAAATGCTGAAATTAAAATGTTTTTGCTTTTTTTACTTTTACAAGCAATATTAAATGCAATAGGCTCTAAATTAATAATATCATTTGCAAAAGTAGGGCCACTTAAAACGGCTAGGGGATTAGCTAAATGTTCTTTGGCTATTTCATAAGCAAATTTTTGCTTTTCACCATAAATTCCTTTAGTTCCAAGACAAATTGGAATAGATTTATTTACAAGATTTTTTATTTCTTTACAGACATTTTCTAAATAATTAATACTAGTCATTAATAAAACTAATTCACTATTTTTTAAAGCCTCTTCATAAGAATTTGTAAGTGTAATATTTTTAGGGAATTTTACGTTTTCAAATATATCATTCATTTTATTTGTTTTTTGATAATTGTTTACTAAGGTCTCGTTTTCACTCCACAAAACTATTTTGTTTTCTTTATTTTGAGCGAGTAAGTTTGCAATAGATACACTAAATACTCCTGTTCCAATAATACTTATTTTCATTATTAATTTCCACCTTTCATTTCATTATATAATTTATTAATGTTATCTTCATATTTATTTTTTTTATTATAGTAATATTTTCTTCCTTTTAAATTGCTTGGTAAATATTCTTGATTTACCCAATCATTTTTGTAATCATGGGGATATTTATATGTCGTACTGCTTGTTTTTATATGATTAGGAACGTTCCCAATGTTTCCAGCATGTATATCATTTAATGCGTTATTTATAGCAAGATAGGCACTATTACTTTTAGGAGATAAGGCCATTTCAGTTACAACTACACCAAGTGGGATAGAAGCTTCTGGAAGGCCAATTAATTCTGATGCATGAATTGCGGCCATAACTTTTGGTCCTATAGAAGGATTAGCAAGTCCAATATCTTCATAAGCAATAACACTCATTCTTCTATAAATGCTATCTAAATCACCAGCTTCTAATAATCTTGATAGATAATGAATAGAGGCATCAACATCACTTCCTCTAATAGACTTTTGAAAAGCACTTAATACATCATAATGGCCATCTTCATTTTTATCATGAAAAAATACTGGTTTACTATTAATTTCTTTAACTAAATCGATATTTATAGTTTTATCTTCTTTAGTAGAATAATAACTTACTTCGAGTAAATTAAGTGCACTTCTAAAATCTCCTGAAGATAATAGGGCTATATATTTAAGTGCCTCTTCATCAATTTTGATATTTTCTAGTTTCTTACATCCTCTTTTTAAACCTGTTACAATATCATCTATTGTAAGTTCATGAAGTTCAAATATTTGTACACGACTTCTAATAGCTGGATTAATTTTATGGTAAGGATTAGATGTTGTAAGACCAATTAAAGTAATTAGACCACTCTCTATATAAGGAAGTAATATATCTTGTTTATCTTTATTCATGCGATGAATTTCGTCTATTATCAAAATTATTTCACCATTCATTTTAGCTTCTTCGATAACTATATCAAAATCTTTTTTATTATTAATCGTCGCGTTTAAAAAACGATGCATAGATTTTAGTTCATTTACAATAGCTGTTGCAATACTAGTTTTGCCAATGCCAGGTTTACCATATAAAATAAAAGAAAAAATCTTTTTGTTCTTGACCATATTAGAAAGAATTTTTCCTTCACCAATTAAGTGTGTTTGGCCAATTACTTCATCTAGTTTATTAGGTCTTAAAGTATTTGATAAAAGTTCCATACAATCACCAAAAATATTATAACACACTAGTTTAAAAAATGTATTTAAATATTATTTAAACATTTTTGTAAGAGTAAGGTGTTTAGCAAATTCCATAAATTCTTCGTTTAATATAGGGAGGCCTAAAATTATTCTTTTCTTGACATCTATTTTGTTTCGATAATTTTCATTAATAGTTCTAAATTCTTCAATATTAAACCAATTAAATAAATTTAAATATTTGGATAATCCCATTCCTTCAATATATTTTAAGGTTGGTGATATTAGATGATAGTTTTCATCTATATATCCATTTAATACTGAATTTAAGGCAAGAATTTGAAAATATGCTATCAAATTAGGAATATCATTTGCTATATAACTTAAAATATTTATCATTTCCAAATGTGATTTTATTTCAGCTAATCTTTCGCAAAGGGCTATCTCATAATTGTTTTGATAATAATTTTTTAGCCATTCTAATCCTTTTGTAAAAAATTCTTTGACATAATCATCACCAATTCTTCCATACTCGAGTCTTAGTAAATCAGCACTCATGGAATCACTACTATCACAATCTTTAAATTGACTAACATGTATAAGTTCATGTAAAATTGTTTGACAAATAAATGCATTAGAATAAAACTTATTTTCAAAACTACTAAATGTATGAAAAAGTTCAAATTTATTAGCCATAACTTCTAATTCTTCTTTGATTCTATTTATACAAATATTTAAATCTCCCGAATGATCTTTTGAATTATATATATAAGATGCTAAGCATGTATTTTCTTTTAATATATTAATATTTTTTATGTAAGAAGCAATATTTTTTGATTTTATTTCTAATGCGATAAATTTTTCTATAAAATATTTATCAATAAGCTTATCTTTCGTAGAATATTCATATATTAAATTTAATATTTCTTGCATAATTAAATAGACCCCTTTAAAATTGAAAATTATTATAATATAAATTCTAGTATTAATCAAGTTTGACACATTATAAAAAAGTTTATATACTAAAATAGGAATAGAGTGGTATGATGACTAATCAAGACTATTACAATAAATATTTGGATTATTTGCAATTTGAAAGGAAGTTATCTAAAAATACAATTCTTTCTTATCAAGATAATTTAAATCGTTTTGAGGCTTTTATTGAAGGTAAGGGTATTAAAAATATTAAAAGAAATGATATAGAGGCGTATCTAAAATTTAATGATAAAATGGCTTTAAAGAGTAGAGCTCATTATTTAACTGTGGTTCGTAATTTTTATCAATTTCTAGTTTATGAAGATTTAATTGAGTTTAATCCTTGTGAAACGATTAAGATGCCTAAAATTGGTAAAACACTTCCTTCTTATTTAACTAAGAATGAGATTGATAAATTATTATCTTTTCCCTTGAATACGCATTTAGATTATCGAAATAAAGCAATGTTAGAATTATTATATGCAACTGGGATTAGAGTTAGTGAATTAGTTAACTTAAAATTAAATAATATTAATTTAGAAGATGATTTAATTAGAGTAATTGGTAAAGGTAGCAAAGAAAGAATTAGTCCAATTAGTGATATTTGTGAAAAATATTTAAAGATTTATTTAGATGAACATCGTAATTTTCTTCTAAAAAATAAAACAAGTGAGTATGTTTTTATTAATAATTTTGGCAATCCTATATCACGTCAAGGTTTTTTTAAAAATTTAAAGCAAATATCTAAAGAAATGGGTATAGCTAAGGAAATAAGCCCTCATACTTTAAGGCATTCTTATGCTACTCATTTACTTGCTAATGGAGCTGATTTAAGGATTATTCAAGAATTACTTGGTCATAGTGATATTGTTACAACTGAAATTTATACTCATTTGGTTAACGAAAAATTAAAAAATGATTATGAAAAGCATCCTAGAGCCAAAAAAGATGGTAATTAATTTAATATAAAACAAAAAGCCTAGTGTTTCTACTAGACTTTTTTATGCACTTTAGTCGTACATTAATTTTTGAGGTAGTTAATTTTATTATTAACGACTTTGTTCGTTTTTACTAGATTTTCTACTATTTCTAGAATTTTCGTTTTGTTTTTGATTATTTAGTTTATTATTTCTAGAATTTTTAGAATTTCTATTATTACGAGAATTACTATTATTATTTCTTTCCATAATCTCTAATACCTCCCATTAAGTATTATGTCCGGCTTTTTTTATATAATGCAAAAAATGCTATGGAAAAATTTGGCGAATTTTTTACTGAGAATTATTTAGTTTGTATCAAATTTGACATTTTAGTAAAAAAGTGTATAATATACTAAAAAAAGGGGGATATATATGGAAATTTTAGGTCCAAAAGAATTTAAGAAGAAAAATAAAAATTGTACATATAACGACTATCTTGATTATTTAGAGAATATAAAAAAAGAATTAACAGATAATTTAACTAAAGATGGAACTGAAAAATTGCAAATAGTTAATAAATATTTAGATATTGTAAAAATGTATAAAAAGGAAATTATTTATAAGACTATTGATAGTTTATCTTTAGAAGAATTACAAGGTATTTATAAATATGATAAGAAAATAGAAAGCTTAGAAAATGAAATAAATAAATTTAAAGAAAAGAAGCAAGTATTAGAAAAACAATATAATGAATATAATAGTAAAATTGATGCTTCTTTAGATTGTGAGCTTGTAAAAATACCATATACATTAGAATGCTTCTCACCATTTTCAAATTTTAAATCTGCAGAAGAATATATAAAAGATATATTATCTAAAGGAGCTATTTCTGAAACTTTTGATACTAATTTTATTAATTTATTAAAAACTTATTCAAGAAATGATTTAGAAATAGATCAAATTCTTTTGATGAAAGCTGATTTTATTAACTTAATAAATAAATTTCATCAAAATGTTTTAAAGTATCCTAATAATTTAGAAAAAATTGTTAAATTGTTTCTTTCAGAAGTTGTTGTGGGGAGAATATTTAAAGGTAAAGTTCATGTTGATTATTATAGTTTTATATACGATTTAATGACTTTAGAACATAATAGTTATATCTCTGATTTAACAAATGCATTAAATACGACTAGAGAAAAGTCAAATACTGCAGATTTATTAAGACAAACTTTAAGTGAAATGCAACAGAATATTAAACTAGATAATAGTTTAATAAATCAAGAATATATTTTTAGATTAGAAAACTTAAAAAGAGAAATGGCTAAAGTTAATTATCTTTTAACTGGATTAGAAACTGAAAAAGAAAATTTTAAAGAGTTTATGTCTGATAAAGATAAGATTAAAGAAACTTTAAAAGAGCAAACTCCTTGCGAATTTCAAGATAGGCAAATATCATTTCAAGAAATTTGTAAGGCGATAGCAGAAGAAAATAAAAAACGTTCTCTACTAAAAGAACAAGTTCTGAAAGTATGGAATACTATTCAAGATAAAAATAGTGAAATAGCTCAATTAGGAAAAAAATTAGATATTCCTAATATTTATGAAACTTACTTGGTTGAAGAAAAAAATAAAGGTAACAAATTAGCTCAAATAGTTGATTTACAAAATAGTATGGATAGTCTTCGAGCATCTATTAAAAGAAAAAGTTTATTATATATTTTCAAACGTAAAGAAATTAAACAATTAAAAGCTAGTTATCTAAATACTCGTAATCTACGCGATAAGGAAATAAAAGAATTCTATTATAGTAATCCACTTTGTCTAGATAATTTTATTAAAGAAATAATATATAAACAATGGGACATGGATGAATATAATGAACTAACAATATTACAAAAAAGATTGTTATCTAATTCTATATTATCAGCATTAGATAAAAAGGAAAGACAAGAATTATTAGATTTAGAAGTCACCTTAATAAGTATTCTAGATAAAGCTTATTTTGAAAAAAAGCAAGAAAGAGAAGCAAAAGAAAAATTTATTAATGATATCAAAGAAGAAATAAAAGAATTGAATGATTATTTGCTTCAAAACCAAAATGTTTTAATCAATTTAGGTTTAATTCCTGCAAATGATAAAGTGTTAGAAGATAACAATGATGATATTAAAGATTTAGGTTTAAATGGTATAAACACTTTAGAAGATGCTCTTTTTTACCAAGATTTTATGGCAGATTTAAATGATTATAATTTGTCCTCAGAAGAACTAAATGGTTTAATTTCGCGTAAATTATAAGTATTATGCATAACATTAAGTAGGTGATGTTATGCATATTTTAATGCCTTTGTTAATTTCTACAATAGCTGGATTATCAACAACTTTAGGAGCGCTAGTAATTTTCTTTAAAATAAAGACTAAAAATATTAATAAATTTATAACTTTTTGCTTAAGTTTTTCAATAGCTATTATGATTGGTATTAGTGTAAGTGAATTAATTCCAGAAGCTATATTTAATTTAATTAAAGGGGATATTTTAAAATGTCTTATTATAAGTAGTGTATCATTTATTGGAGGAGTTATCTTAATAAAATTTTTTATAATTATAATTGATAATCAGAAGAAAAATGAAACAAATCTCTATAGATTAGGAATTTTAAGTATGTTGGCTTTAATGCTTCATAATTTTCCAGAAGGAATAGCTACGTTTTTAAGTGCTTATCAAAATATAGACTTAGGAATTAAATTAGGTATTGCTATTATGCTTCATAATATACCAGAAGGGATAAGTATAGCTGTTCCTATTTATTACGCAACTAGAAGTAAAAAAAAGGCAATAACAAAAGCTTTTATTTCAGGATTAGCAGAACCTTTAGGAGCTATATTTGCCTTCTTCTTATTTAAGAATTTTATAAGTGAAGTATTTATTAGTATTATACTTTTATTAGTGGCAGGAATAATGATATCTATTTCCATAGAAGAAATATTTCCTGAAATTCAAAAATATAAAGAGTTTAGACTTTTTTACTTTGGTATTTTTACTGGTATAATATTATTAATTATAAATCATTTTTGTTTTTAGAAAGGGGAATATTAATGAAAAAAATTGGAATAATCTTAAGAGATTATAAAAGTGCTAGTAATAATGATTTATTAGCTTTAAGAAGTGATTTAATCGAATATCTAAGAAATTTTCAAGTACAAATTATATGTATACCTATAGTTTTTGAAAATAATTTAGATGAAGAATTAGAAATGACTATAAAAATAATAAATGAGTGTGATGGAATAATTTTGCCTGGGGGTTCAATTATATATGATATTGATTGTGAAATCGTTAAATATTTATATGATAACAATATTCCAACCTTAGGAATATGTTTAGGGATGCAATTAATGTCTTTAACACTTGGTGGTGATATAGGACACATTGGAAACAATAACCATCAAAGTAAAAAAGAATATGTTCATAATATAAAAATTAAAGAAAATAGTAAATTGTTTAATATATTGGCTAACAAAAATATTTTAGTTAATAGTAGGCATAATGATTATGTAACAACAACTGATTTAAGTATAAGTGCTATTAGTGATGATTTAATTATCGAAGCTGTTGAAGATACATCAAAATCTTTTTTTATAGGAGTACAATGGCATCCTGAAAGTTTAAAAGATGATATTTATTCTAAGCGTTTATTTTTAGAATTTATCAATGCTTTAAAGTGAATTTACAACCTAAAACTATCATGTTATACTTAATTTAAGAATAGAGGTTGTTACATGATAGATACAGAGTTAAAAGCTATAGTTAATGAGTTTAATAAATTACTAAAAAGTGATGAGTATATTACATATAGAAATTATAACGCCTTTTTAGAAAAATATAGCCATGTTTTTAGTGATAAAAATAGTAATAATGATTTAATAAGGTTTATTGCTAATAAAGGATACGAAAAAATTGAAATACATAATGAAAGGTATATTAATCAATTACTACTTGTGCATAAAAACTATTTCAATCGATTATTTGAAGATATTGATTCTAATATTAGTTTAGATGATGAACAAAGAAAAGCGATTGTTAATGAAGAGGATTATTCTTTAATTATTGCTGGAGCTGGGGCAGGTAAGACTACAACTATGGCTGCCAAAGTTAAATATTTGATTGATATATGCCATATACATCCATCAAAAATTGCTGTTGTATCTTATACTAATAAAGCAACGTCTGAACTTGAAAGTCGTATTAAATATGATTTTAATTTAAAAGATATTGATATAATGACTTTTCACTCTTTAGGGATGAAGATTATTCGTAAAATATTTAAAAATCCATTAGAACCAATTAGTGAAAATATAGGAAAGGAAATAATTACTGATTTTGTAAAAGAAGTTCTATTTCCAAATAAAGAATTACTCACTAAATATATAAAGACTTTTAATAAATATAATTATAATGGTAATAATATGTTTTCTAAAGGTTTTGTTGCTAATTATCAGAAATTTGCTACATTTCAAGACTATTTTTCGGATTATAAAAAAAGAAAACAGGAACAAAATAGTCATAATTTAAAAGATATTTGTGACTTTTTTATGAAAATGTCCTAATTATATCATGTTATTTTTTAGTGAAAA
>CAOKUH010000017.1 GCA_948472605.1 uncultured Mycoplasmatota bacterium | reverse complement strand
GTAAAATAGGAGATTATATGACCCCACCAGCCTTCATAACCATGGGAACAAATGGATTATGGGTTGGAAAGTTTGAAACAGGATATAAAGGAGCCACAAGTACAACTGCTGCTCAAGTAAATAGTTCAGATTCAACAAAAATCCAAATCAAGCCGAATGTATATAGTTGGAGAAATATAACAATAGGAAATGCGTTTAATGCTGGGTTCAATTATAAAAGAGAATTAGATAGTCATATGATGAAGAATACAGAATGGGGAGCTGTTGCCTACTTGCAACATAGTGTATATGGAAGTAGTGAAAGTGTAAGAATAAACAATAATAAAGCATTCATAACAGGATATGTAGGAGTAGAAGAACCAACTCTTGGATATAATACAAATGGATCAAGTATTGCAGGAAATCGAAATGAAGGTACAAGTTTAGGTAATGATGGAACATATACAATCAATTATTTAAATCCATTAAGTCAAGTCGCAAGTACTACAGGAAATTATAGTGGAGTCTATGATATGAGTGGTGGAGCTTGGGAATATGTAATGGGAGTAAGAAGTTCATTAACTAGTGGAAGTGCAGGACTAACAGATACAAGTATAAACCAAAAATATTATGATGTATATGGAGCATCGTCAAGTGAAACAGATTATAAACATAGAATACTAGGAGATGGAACAACAGAGTTTGGACCATTCCAAGATTTTAGAGATCCAGATAGCGATAATAGACATAAATCAAGTTGGTATTATGATTACGCCGACTTCGTTTACTCAGCTTACCCGTGGTTCGTCCGCGGTGGTGGTTGGTACGACGGTGTCTCGTCTGGTGCCTTTGCGTTCGGCCGCGACACTGGTGGGACTAGCGCGAACATTTCGTTCCGCCTAGTTCTAGCTATATAAAAAAAATAAAATATATAAAAAGAAAAACATTAACTTTAGATTGTTAATGTTTTTAAGTTCATATTTGAAGCTGCCCCCTGAAGACAGCTTCTAAAAGAATAAAAAGGGGTTGACTAGTGTGATACTAGCACCAATTCGCATTAAGTGAATTGGTGATATATATCCTAATTGAAAAGGTATGATTTGTCAACACTTTTTTTTAAAAAAATCATGTTTTTTTTATTTACTTTATTTAAAGGCAAAAATGCGAATTTCTATCATGTAGAAATTGTAGATAAATAAGTAAATTTAAAAAATATTTTGGTAGTGATAATTATTGAAATAGAAATTTTTTAATTAATGTTCATTTTCGTATTAGAATTAAATTTTTATGAATTTGGTTTATAAATTTATTCTTGCATTTTTCTATCATTTTATAATATAATATGAGAGAAGTTTATTCTTAGTTGGAAAGAACCTTCGTTTTCCTACTCGGTTTAAACAGATAATTAATTAAAGGAGGAATATAAAATGACTATTACAAAAGAAGAAAAAGCTAATATCATTAAAGAGTTTGGTAAAAGTGAAAAAGATTGCGGATCTACAGAAGTACAAGTTGCAATTTTAACTAAAAAAATTAATAGTCTAACAGATCATTTAAAAGTTCATATTCATGATTTTCATTCTAAAAGAGGACTTTTAATGATGGTTGGAAAAAGAAGAAAATTACTTGACTACTTAAAAGAAAATGATGTAGTAGCATATAGAAATTTAATCGAAAAACTAAATATTAGAAAATAGGCACTTAATTTTTAAGTGTCTTTTTTTATTTAAATAGGAGGAGTATATGAAGAAAAAAGTTTTTAAACTAGATTTTTTAGGAAGAGAATTAGTAGTTGAAACAGGAGAATTAGCGAAGCAAGCAAATGGTTCTGTTTTAGTCAGATACGGAGATACTGTTATATTATCAGTATGTGTGATGGGTAAAAATACAATAACAGCTGATTTCTTTCCTTTGACAGTTTTATTTCAAGAAAAGTTGTACTCTGTAGGAAAAATCCCAGGAGGATTTATAAAAAGAGAAGGTCGTCCTACAGATGAAGCAACTCTTGCAGCTCGTATAATTGATCGACCAATAAGACCTATGTTTGATGAAAATTTACGAAATGAGATTCAAGTTATTAATACAGTCTTATCAGTTGATCAAGATAATTCACCTGTTATGGCGTCATTATTTGGGTCAAGTTTATGTTTAGGGATAAGTGATATTCCATTTGATGGTCCAGTTGCTGGTGTTGTTGTAGGAAAAATAGGTAAGGAATTTATAATTAATCCAACAATTGAACAATTAGAAAATAGTAGTCTTAATTTAACTGTAGCAGGGACAAAAGATGCTATATGTATGGTTGAGGCTGGAGCAAAAGAATTAAGCGAAAAAGAAATGCTCGAGGCAATTATGTTTGGTCATGAACATATTAAAACATTGTGTGAATTTCAAGAAAGCATTATAGGAGAAATTGGAATATCTAAAAAAGAACTTGCGATAGCTAAAATAGATGAAGAATTAGAAGGTAGTGTTCGTGATTATGCAACAAAAGATATGATTACAGCTATTCAAATTAAAG
Source organism: uncultured Mycoplasmatota bacterium (assembly GCA_948472605.1). Lineage (GTDB taxonomy): Bacteria > Bacillota_I > Bacilli_A > RF39 > UBA660 > MGBC108787. Next base: position 15,729 of record CAOKUH010000017.1, on the reverse strand, counting down.
ATAAGTTAGAAAGTTATGAACGTATAGAAGAGGTAAAAACTGCAACTTTAGAAAATTTTGCAGAAATTTATGCAGATAGTGAAAATATTGAGCAAATTTTAAAGGATGTAAAAAAAGTTGTTGATACTATTGAATCTGATGAGGTTAGAAGATTAATTACAGATAAAAAGATAAGACCTGATGGACGAGCAATGGATGAGATTAGACATTTAGATGCTCAAGTAGATTTACTTCCTAGACCACATGGAAGTGCTTTATTTACGCGTGGAGAAACTCAAGCTCTTGCTACTACAACTCTTGGAGCAATAGGTGAACATCAAATACTAGATGGACTTGGAATTGAAGATGCTAAACGCTTTATGTTACATTATAATTTTCCCCAATTTTCTGTAGGAGAAACAGGTAGATATGGGTCACCTGGAAGACGCGAAATTGGTCATGGAGCTTTAGGAGAACGAGCACTTGCTCAAGTAATACCAAGTGAAGAGGAGTTTCCTTATACTATACGTGTTGTAAGTGAGATTTTAGAAAGTAATGGTTCAAGTTCTCAAGCAACAATTTGTGCAGGATGTCTTTCTCTAATGGCAGCAGGAGTACCAATTAAAAAACCTGTTGCAGGAATAGCCATGGGTCTTATTACTAATGGTAAAAAATATACTATTTTAACTGATATAGCTGGATTAGAAGATCATATGGGGGATATGGATTTTAAAGTTGCAGGAACTAGTGATGGAATTTGTGCTTTACAAATGGATATTAAAATTAAAGGTGTAGCAAAAGAAATCTTAAAAGAAGCTCTTGCACAAGCAAAAAAAGCAAGGCTTGAAATTCTTGAGGTGATGACTGATTGTATTAAAGAACCTAGACATGAATTATCACCTTATGCACCAAAAATAGAAACATTTAAAATTGATCCAAATAAGATTAAAGATGTTATTGGTCGTGGCGGAGAAATGATTACTAAAATAATTTTAGATGCTAGTCAAGTTTCAACTGTAAATGATAAAGATGCAGTTAAAGTAGATTTAGAAGATGATGGAAGAGTAATTATTTATCATACGGATTTTGATATAATTGCTAAAGCTAAAGAAATGATTTTAAATGTGGTAAGAGAAGTAGAAGATGGTGAAATTTACACAGGAACTATTACAAAAGTTGAAGATTTTGGCTGTTTTGTAGAATTATGGAGTGGTTGTGAAGGCTTAGTACATGTTTCTCATCTTGCTCATGAAAGAGTAGAAAAACCTAGTGATTTATATAAAGTAGGAGATCAAATTGTTGTTAAATCTTTAGGTTATGACAATAGAGGACGTTTAAATTTATCAAGAAAAGAAGCTCTACCAAAACAAAAAGAAACTGCTAAAAAAGAAGAGAGAAAAAAAGATAAAATAAAAAAATAAGTTAAAAAAAGCAGAATAATGTTTAAAGAAGATAGAAATATCTTCTTTATTATTATATTGTATTTACAATATAATATATGTTATTATAAAAAAACAAATTAATGGAAGTGATTTACTAAATGGAGTTTATAGATGAATATAATGAAGAAATAAATGGACAATTAAACTTTTTGGGAATTGAAGAGCAATTAAATTCATCTTTTTTAGAACTTATTAACTTTTCAAAAATTGCTATAAAAAAATTAATACTATTAAAAGAAGAAATGATAAATGATGATTCTAAAGGATTATTTTATTATCAAAATATATATGAAAATCTTTTTAAAGATTATTTTAACATGTATGATTATTTTGATTTAGAAGATTTAATTATTAGATATGAAAATTATTCTTCTCTTTATCATAATTTAGGAAAATGGTTTATTTTTTATTTAGGGAATTTCATTTATAAAGGAAGTTATGTTAATTGTTTAAATGTTGAATTATATATTAAAATGGAAAATTTTATTAAAATGGATCCAATTAAATACAATGATAAATTTAGTAAAAGTATTTTAGAAATAATAGATAAGCGTAATAAACTTAGAGTAGAAAATTATGTTATTTATTATGCTAAACCTTTTTTAGAAAAAATGGAAGTCATATTAGATTCTTTAAAACTTGATGAAGAATTATTTGATATTGTAAAAAAACTTCTTGATGATAAAATTTTACGAGATAAAATATTTGAGCAGATTAGATATCCCAAAGAGGATGAAAAAAACATAATTTTAGGTACTTTGTTTTTAAAATATTTAGAAAAGCGTGTTTATGTAGAGTCTTATAATAATTATATTGCCAAAATAAAAAAGTTTAATTCACAAATTGAAGATTATGTTGTGTTTAATATGGTGGATATAAATAAGTTTTCTAGTAAGCAAAAAGAAATTTTGGAAATTGCTAAGTGCCAAGTAAGTAAAAGATTAAGTACTTTTATTTTAGAACAAAAAGACAAAATAAATTTGATGTTGAATGATTTTGATAGAATAGAAGATTTTAGAAAAAATGGTCAAATTAGAATAATTGAAAGTGAAGATGATATTAGTAGTTTACCAGTACCTTATTCTGAAGATGAGGTTAGATTAAAATTAGAAACTTTTCTTCGATCAATTTTTAGGTCTACTAGTTATGTAGATGATTTGCTTATATTTAGGGATGAATTGAAAAATTTAAGAAATGAAGTATTAGAAATAGCTTTAGAATATTTATATCGATTTGTCTATAAAGTTTCTGAGTATTATAAGATGGACGATACTTTTATTATGACTTTAGAAAATAGTATAATTAAATGTAATGATTTTTCTTTAAAAAATTCTTCATCGGAATTATGTTATGCTAAATCAATTTTACTTTCTAGAGTTGCTAGAAGAAATATTTTATCCTCTTCGCTTGTTAGAAATAGAAGAAAATAATAAAAAGATGTATTAGAACTTTTTTAGAATCAGAAAATAAGTTCTTAATACATTTTTTATTTAATATATAAATCATAGTATTCATCATAAGTTAAGTTTTTTTCATAAACATCAGTGGCTATGTCAATTCCTAAATATCTTAGATGCCATGGTTCTTCGATATATCCTGTAATATTTTCGTTTTCTTTTGTGTATCTAATTATAAAGCCATATTTATAAGAATTTTCTTTTAACCATATAGCATCGTTATTTAAAAGTTCATTATAGCCTTCACTCCAAACATCGACGGCAAGTCCTGTTTGATGTTCTGAATGACCTGGTCTTGCGGAATAAGTATCTGCATTTTTTTCGCCATCTCTATTAACATAAGTATTATATAAAGATTGTTGGTATTTATAAGAACGATAAGCACTATATGGTCTTATAAAAACATTTTCTAATTTAGCACTACTTACTAATTCTTCAAAAGCATCTCGTGCTTTTTCGCGTAATTGATATTTTTTATCATAACTTAAACTTTTTAAATCACTTGGTTCATAATCACCTAAAGAATGATATTTGTTAACTAAAATAGTATAATCGTTATTATTTTGAATGCTTTCAATTTGCGTGTAAAAATCATGATCTAAACCAATATTTACTTTTAAGACAGCTTCATCTAGAGAACAATTATGTAAATTTACATATTCTTCATAACGATTAATTTTGTCTACTTCAAAATTAGTAATATTATAATAATTTGTTAAATCTAATTTTTCTGCTGTTAGTAATTTTTTTATGTTGTTTCTTTTAATAAAATCGTAAATATTATTTATTTCAAGAGGGGTATAGTTAAGATTTAATAAAACGTTGATTTCTTTATTATAGTTTTCTTCGTTATGATAATTAATTTGTTCATACATTTCTCTATATTTGGGAATGTAGTCTTCTGTATTTGAAATGTAAGAAAATATTTTTTCCTTATTATTCATATTAAACACTTTTAACTCCTTTGTAGAATTATTATTGTTTTTAATATAAAAATATGATGAAAAAAGGGCAATTACTAAAATAATAATACTACTTATGAATATTTCTTTTTTTAACATTTCTTCACCTTCTTATTTTGTAAAACAAATATAAAAATATTGTAAAATAAAAAATATGATTTTTTTGTCGTTTATTGTAGCTTTAATTAAAAATTATTTTTCGTAGTTTTTTATTTTAAGTATATTAGAATATATAGTTAAATGGTGGATATATAATCTTATCTTTATTATTTTCTTCTTAAAAAAGAAATATTAATTAAAATATTTTTGAAGTCATAGTAAAATAACTTTTTTCATAATTTTTAATAGGTGATAAGTGTGAAAAAAATGTTGTTGGTATTATTTCTCTTTTTGTTTATGGTAAGTAATGTTAAAGCTTTAGAATTGGCCCCTAATTCGGAGAGCGCTATTCTTTTAGAGGTTTCAACAGGTAAAGTAATATATGAAAAAGATGCTGATAAAAAGCTTGCTCCAGCATCAATGACTAAGGTAATGAGTATGTTACTTATTATGGAAGCAATTGACCAAAATAAAATAAATTTAGAAGATGATGTTGTAATTAGTGATAATGCCTCAAGTATGGGAGGTAGTCAAATATTTTTACAAACTGGTGAAAAATATAAAGTAAGTGAATTATTAAAAGGAATAGCTGTTGCTAGTGGAAATGATGTGGTGGTAACTAAAAAGCTGTCACAAGATATAGTAGAAAAAATAACAATAAAACCATTTTTAACCCTTATACTTATAGTATAAATTATATATTTAAGCCAATTTTGGCTTTTTTGTTTGGAGGTAAAATAAATGTCTATATTTAAAATAGAAAAAACAAAAGATTATACAATAATGAGTAATTATCATCTAAGAGATAGAAATTTAAGTTATAAAGCAAAAGGCTTACTTTCATTCTTGCTTAGTTTACCTAAGGATTGGAATTATCCTTTAAAAGGATTGTGTGCAATTAGTAAAGAAAATAGAGATGCAATTAGATCTACATTAAAAGAATTACAGGATAAATAACTATTTAGTCATATAAAAAACTCGTTTTTATGTCCAAGAAACGGGGTTCATATTTTATTGCAGAAGAACATAATATTTTACTTTGTTTTAATTATTCTAGATAAATTTATAAAAAAAAGAAGATTTAATTATTATTTTTTTCATTATTTTCATCTATCATAAGTTTTTCATAACCATCGAACAATTTTCTTATGTCAAAAAACTATATTTTTAACTTATCTTTAATATTCTTTTATTATTGACTTTATATCTTTTTAATTTTGTTAAAACGTAAAATTATTGTATTAATGGCACTTTTTTTCAAACTTTTCACATACCTTTCATCAAAATATCACAATATGGTAGAATTTACCATATTGTTCTGCTATAATTTATCATAAGGAGAGAATTTTTAAAAATGATTTGAATAGTGAGGAGGTGTAATATGAAACTAATTAAAATTACATTTTTATTAGCTGTAGTTTCTATTATTGTTTCATTGAGTATTAGTCAGGCATATGCTACTCCACCATCAATGGTAGTTGTTGCAGAATTAAAAGCTAATCATACAGTAAAAAAGACTCAAATGGTAACAAAGAATACATATACTGAAATGCAATATAAAAATAATAAAAATTTTACTGCTATAACTGACCCATGTCCTGATTGTAAAATTGGTACAGAAGTATACGGCGATAATGACAATAAAATGGGAACAACTATTACTACTGTTATGGGAAATACTAGAGGATTAGGTGTAAGTGATAGAGGTGATTATAAAGTTGGTGTATGGCGTGTTGGTATAACTGCAATGAAAACTCATCATGCAGGCGAATGGTTTGTTAATACAACACCATAATAAAAAAATAATCAAATTCTCTCTTTACATTATTATTGTGGAACGAGGCAAATATGAAGAAAAAACTTTTAATTGTTAGTATATTACTAATTCCTTTATTAATATGGATTTTTTATTGTTTTTTAGATTATGTAAATCACGACGGAACTAGTAATTATAATGAAGTAGTATATAAAAATTGCATAGAAGAGTCCGAATATTATGCTACATATCCAGATAAGTGTGATTATATAATTTCTAATTATAATAATCCTAAAAAAATGACATTTGATACAATGCTAATATTTTATGAAATAACCATAAAACCAAATTTACAAAATTTAAATTTATTCATTATAGTTTTTGCTGTTGCAATAGCTTTATATTATCAAAATCAATTATTGAAAAATAAAGTTGTTGTTAATATATTAAATAGAACAAGTCATAAAAATTACATCAAAAAATTACTAGTAGAATCTTATAAATATGCTTGGTTAGTTCCTTTAGTTATGCTATTTTTATTCATTTTGTGTTTTATATATTCTGGACATTTTGATTCAAGCTATAGAAATCTTTTTAATGTAGATGACAATTTCTTTTATAATATGAATATCATAGTATTTATGGTAGAGTATATGTTTAGTTTAGCATTATTCAATATATTTTTAATTAATATTGGTCTTATTGCAATGAGAAAAAATCATAATTTGGTAGTGATAATAATTGAGTCATTTTTAATTTATATTGGACTTGATTTAGTTATAGAAATGTTTGTTGGGCATTTTTTATCCAAAATTATGAATGGAAATATATCTCCTATTTCATTGTTTAATCAATTTAGTTTAGTTTATTATAATAGTGTTCTCCAATCTATAATTGTTGAGTTAGGGTTAGTTATTGTATCAACATTGATTGTTTATTTAATGTATAAAAATAAAGAAAAATTAATAATAGATTGTGAAAAGAACAATTAGGAGGAATCACATGAAAATAGAAGTTAAAAATGTTAGCAAGTCTTTTAAAAATGAAAATGTATTAAACGATGTCAATCTAGAATTTAGGTCTGGAAAAATTTATGGTCTTGTTGGATATAATGGAAGCGGCAAAAGTGTGTTATTAAAAATGATATGTGCTTTTTATAAACCTACTACTGGTGAAATTTTGATTAATAATAAAAATTATAATAAATTAGAAGATTTCCCAAATGAGATTAGAGCATTTATAGAAAAACCAAGTTTTTTACCCAATTTAACTGGATATGAAAATTTGAAATTGCTTGCCAATATTCAAAAAAAAATAAGTGATAATGAAATTTTTGAATCTTTAAAACAAGTTAATTTATATAAAGAAAAAGATAAACAATTTAGTAAATATTCTTTAGGAATGAAACAAAAATTAGCAATAGCTAGTGTTTTAATGGAAAATCCTGAAATTATGATTTTTGATGAACCTTTTAATGGCATAGATGAAAATTCGAAATCTAATCTATTTGAAATCTTGAAAAATTTAAAGAAAAACAAAATAATTATTGTATCAAGCCATATAAAAGAAGAAATAGTTAGTTTATGTGATATAGTTTATAACTTTGATAGTGGAAAAGTAAAAAAACAATAAAAGACTAGTTTATTGTGAGGTGGTTATTTATGAAATCTAAAAATTTAAATTTATTATATATTGAAAGTGTTATAAATAAAATAGAAATAAAGAAATATTTATTAATTATGATTTTAGGTTCTATTTCTATTTTTTTTACTTATAATGGTAAATTTGATTTTTTTAGTACAATGATTTTATCATTATCATCTAATCTTTTTGTTTTATTTACATTATCCATAATAATTTTTAATGCTATTGAACTCGTAAAAAAATTTGAACAAAATTATTTACTTATTTCAAGGTTTAAAAATTTAAAAGAGTTTTATAAGTATGTTATTATAAATATATTAATTGCAAATTCTTATTTATTATTTATAAGTATATTCTTTTTGATATCAGTAGTATCTTTTTCTTGTAATGGTAATTTTTTATTGCCATCTAGAATTCAATATAACATACCATTTTTAATAACATTTATTTATTTTTTCTTAAAATTTATAATATTGATGTTAACTCTTAGTATTTTAGGAGCTTTTATATACATATTGACTAATGTATTTGGAGTATCGATTTACTTTATATTAATTATTATTAGTATTTACTCAGTTGAATATGTCGATGGCTTTATAAGAAAAAGCATTATTGATTTTCCAATTAATTTTATCAATTATCTTAATATAGAAGAATATATAACTTTTTTTCATGATGTTCTTGCATTTTCTTTATACATTGCTATTTTATTCTTAATTATTTACATTATAATAAAATTTCTAAGAAAGAAAAGAAAGGATTTGAATTTGTGAAATTACAATATGAAATATTAAAAAAAGTTTTTTTTAAAGATAATGCTAAAATTACAATTATGTTCATATTTGTACTTATATTATATTTTTTGATTATGATATTGTTTAATAATGGTAATAATGAACAATTTAATTTTATTTTTGGATATTTTGAAATAGGTAATTTTTTTAGTTTTTTGTTTTTTTTATTTCATGTAGGATATTTTATTTTTTTAAGTTATAAATTTATTATTTATGAACTTTCAACTATGATTGAAGAAATAATATTAAGAATAAAATATAGAATATGGTCCTTAAATAAAATAACCATTTTTAGTCTGTTCTTATTATTATATAAATTTTTTTTATATTTTATTTTTAATGTTATTAATTATATTTTTAAAAATAATTGGTATTTTTCATTTAATTTTTTCTTAAGAAATCTATTAATTTTTATAGATGTATTTTTATTAGTGTTTAATTCTATTTTTTTTAAACATAAGCTAATTAATATATGTATTAATTTGTTAATGTTATTGCTTATAATTAAGTTTAGATTTATAAGAATAATAGTATTTATTTTTTATTATATTATGAATATCTTTGCTACAAATTTTAAAAAGATAATAATGTGTAAAAATGAGTATAATCAATAGATGTAATATACTTGCTAGTCATTCAATTATCATTTCTATTTAGATATTTATCAATTGTTTTTATAGCTTGTTTTTCTTTTTTTTAATTATTTAATTTTTTATAAGAAAATCATTAATACATTTTATCTGGCTTTTAGTACCTATTTTCTTTGTTGATATATTCAAAATTTCTTTATCTTTCATAATAATTTCTAATTTATTATTTGAATCAATAAAAAAAGAAACTCAATATTGAAGTTCTTTTTTTTGTTGATTCAAATATGTTTAAATGAGGGGGAGAAATATTGAACAATAATTTTTCAATTGATATTGCTAAAAAAGAAATTCAAAAAGCAATTGTAGATGAAGTTTGTAAAAAAGGAATAATAGATTTTTGTCAATATAATAGCATCACCAAAAAGTTAAATGAAGATATTATCAAATTAGAAAATAAAGAAGATAAAGAAGATAAACAAAATATAATAGTTAAAATTCCAATATAAGAAAGGGAAGAATAGCAATGGTAATGAATTTGTATACAATAAGGAATGTTTTATCACAAGGGAAGAAACTTATGGATTTGCCACTTCGAGTTACATTTTATGCTCGTGTATCAACTGATCATGAAGAACAATTAAACTCATTAGAAAATCAAGTTATGTATTTTGAAAATTATATTAAAAGTCAAACAAATTGGATATTTGTACCTGGATATGTGGATGAAGGAATAAGTGGAACAAGCGTTAATAAAAGAGATAATTTTCTTAAAATGATAAATGATGCCAAAAAAGGAATGTTTAATTTAGTATTAACAAAAGAAATATCTAGATTTTCTAGAAATACTATAGATAGTATTCAATATACTCAAGAATTATTATTTTATGGAGTTGGCATATATTTCTTAAATGACAATATTAATACTTTTGATTCAGATTCGGAACTTCGCTTAACAATTATGTCAAGTATTGCTCAAGATGAAATTAGAAAATTATCAGAAAGAGTTAGATTTGGTTATAAAAGAAGTATAGAAAAAGGTATTGTACCAGGCAATGATAATTTTTATGGTTATCGAAAAAATAAAGGTAAATTAGAAATAGTAGAAAAAGAAGCAAAATTAGTTAGGATTATTTTTGATGAATATAGCAAAGAAAAAATGGGAACTAATAAACTAGGACTTCATTTATATAATGAGTTTAATATTGTAAGTAAAACAAATAAGCCTTTAGCTGGAAATGTAATTTGTAATATAATTAGAAATCCAAAATATAAAGGATATTTTTGTGCACATAAAGAAACTACTATTGATTATCATTCAAAAAAAAGAATTAAATTTAAACCTGAAGAGTGGATAATTTATAAAGATAATGAAACTTGCCCACCGATAGTTTCAGAAGAATTATGGGATAAATGTAATAAAATATTAGAAAAAAATTCTAAAAAACATAAAACTAATTCTAGAACCGATATGAGATATGCTTTATCAGGGAAGATTAAATGCTATCACGATAATACTTCTTTTATAAGAGGAAGTTATAAAAATAAAAAAACTGGAGTTAAAAAAATTTTTTGGGGATGTTCTAATTATAGAAAATATGGAAAAGCAAAAGCAAGTGGATGTAAAACACCAGTAATTAACTATAACGAGTTAATAGATATATTTAAAATTGTAGTAAAGAATATTTTAAATCAAAAAAATGATATTATAAATGAAATATATAGTTTGATCAATGAAACTGAAAGCAGAACTAATTACACAAAAGAAATAGATGAAGTAGATAAAAAAATAGAAGAAATAAAAAATGCTAAATCAGAATTAATCAATATGAGAGCAAGAAAAGAAATTGAGGGAGATGAATATAAAGAAATAAAAGAAAAATATAATAGCGAACTCTCCATTTTAGAAAAGAAAAAACAAGATTATCTATCAATGGAATCAAAAATAGAATGTAAAACAAATATTGATACTTTCTTTAAAAAAATAAATGATGTAATATTTGAAGATGATGAAAGTGTATTCAAAATATTTGGTTCTATAATAGATATGATATTAGTAGAAAGAATAGAAAATGAAGAAACTGAAAATAATCACAAGTTGATGTTACATTTTAAATTGAATATAGTTGGCTACGATAATGGTAGTCTAAATTTAAACGATTTTTTACTGCTTTTTAGTAATAGCGAAGGATGCAGTTGTTGCGATGGCTGAGAAAATTAGCGGTAGTGTAGATGCATTTGTAGAGGCAATGAATAATAAAGCTAAAGATTTACATCTAAGTAATACGCATTTTGATAATCCCCATGGTCTTGAAAGCGCCAATCATTATACTACGGCTAGAGATATGACTATAATGGCTAAAGAGTTATTAAAACATGAGCGTATTTTAGAATTTACAAGTATTTATGAAGATTACTTAAAAAAACCAGATGGATCAAGTGTTTGGCTTGTTAATACTAATAGGTTAGTTAGGTTTTATGAAGGTGTAGATGGTTTGAAAACAGGATTTACTAATGAGGCAGGTTATTGTATAACAACAACAGCTAAAAGAGGAGATATGAGATTGTTATCAGTTGTCATGAATGCAGAGACTAGCGATTTAAGAAGTAAAGATACTGTGTCAATGTTAAATTATGGCTTTAATACTTATAAATTAGATATATTACTTTCTAAAGATAAAGATGTTGGTGAAGTAAATATCGAGAAAGGAAATATAACAACTACTAAATTGTATACCTTAGATGATGTAACAATTTTAAAAAAAGTAAGTGATGAAAGTGAGGAGTATACATTTAATTTAATAGTTGATAAATTAAATGCTCCTTTAAAAAATGGATCAAGTGTTGGACATTTAGAAGTAATTGATAGTGATAATAACATTATAAAAGAAGTAGATATTATAATTAAAGAGGAAATAAAAAAAGCCAGTATTTTAGATTTATTTACAAGATTATTTGAGACAATAACCAGTGGAATTCCTATTTGATTTTACTAATTATTTACAAAAACGTTTAGGTAAAATAAAACGTTTTTGTTTTACATGATATAATAAACTATATAACATAAGTGAGGTATAACCTGATATGAATAATGAAAATAAAAAAAAGAAAAATAGTAAAAAGAAAATTTTTAGACGTCTGTTTTTTATATCTTTATTTGTAAGTTTTATAACTTTATTACTTCTTTATCTTTTAGATATTTTACCAATACTTTATTTTATAGTTGTTGCTATTGTTTTTTTCTTATTTGATTTTTTAATTGCTTTACTTACTCTAAGTAAGGGTTGGAAAAAAAGATTTTTTGGAACAATATTGTCGACTTTAAAAATGATAGGCATGGGAGTAATTATTTTTTATTTAGTGAATACTATGGATTTTTTACATAAAATTAATGGTGGAAATTATAATACAGAAAACTATAGTGTAATTGTTTTAAATAATAGTAATTATAATAAATTAAAAGATTTAGAAGATAAGAAAATGGGTATAGTAAAGCTTGGAGAAGATAAAGGATTATTAGAGGCTAAACAATATTTAAATAAAAAAGTTTCTTTGGAATATATAGAACTTGGTGATATTTCAGATTTAATTAATAGTTTATTAAATAAGAAAGTCGATGCTATATTAGTTGAGGATGCTGAAAAAAAACTATTAGAAAGTGATAGTTTAGAACTTATAAGTAAGGAAAAAGTTATTTTTGAATTTTCAATAGATATTGAAATTGATGATGGACTTGTAAAAAATGTTGATATTACTAAAACTCCATTTAATGTTTATATATCAGGAATTGATAGTTATGGTAAGATTTCTAGTGTTTCTAGAAGTGATGTTAATATGATTGTAACTATTAATCCTATAACTCATAAGATACATTTAACTAGTATTCCAAGAGATTATTATGTAAAGTTAAATGGAATAAATACAAAGTATAAAGATAAACTTACTCATGCAGGAATACATGGGGTAGATACATCAATTAAAACTATTGAAGATTTACTTTCTATCGATATTAATTATTATGCAAAGGTAAACTTTACATCACTTATCAATCTTGTTGATGAACTTGGAGGAATAGATGTAACTTTGGATAAAGCATTTACAGCCTATTACAATGAAGATGGAACTATTGTAAACTATACATTTTCTAAAGGAATTAATCATTTAAATGGAAAACAAGCTTTAGCTTTTGCTAGAGAAAGATATAGTCTACCTTTAGGTGATATAGAAAGAGTTCATCATCAACAAATATTAATAGAAGGAATTATAAATAAAGCTTTATCAACAAGTACAATTATAAAATATAATGATTTGTTATCATCTTTAGAAGGAAAATTTATAACAAATATTGGTATTGATAATATTACTAAGTTAGTGAAATATCAAATAAAAAATAATTCTTCATGGGAAATATCAACTTATACTTTAAATGGTACAGAAGCTCATGAGTATACTTATTCTTATAAAAAGTTAAAATCATATGTTATGATACCTAATAATGAGTCGGTAATTGAAGCTACTGGTAATATAAAAAGACTATTAGAAGAAAGATAATTGTTTATCTATCTTCTTTTAATGGATATAATTTATCAATTATAACTAATAGATTTATGTTAAATAAAATATAATTTAATATATTGTCAAATCATGTAGAATTTGATATATTATGTATGGAAAAGAGGAGTTTGTATGGGAAATAAAGAAGAATTTTTAAAAAAGCTTAAAAAAGTAAAAATATTATTATTTGTTGGACTATTCTTTGTTCTTTCTGGAATAATATCAGGAGTTATAGTATTTGTTAACAAAAACAAAGAAATGAATGATATTAAACCTTTAGAAGATGTTACAAAAGCAGATGTATATGCATCAGTTGATGTTGCTTTGATGACTGATTGTTTTGCTACAAATGATTATGCAGGTATAGAACATAAAACATATTTTGTTTGGGATGATGATTTTGTTTATATTGTTGATTTAAATGATAAAAATAGAGAGGCTTTAAATGCTATTTATGATTATTCATATAGTGATGATGAAAGAGAAGAACCTGAAAAAGTAACTATTAAGGGTATGACTAAAACAATACCGTCTGATTTAAAAAAACTTGCTATTAGTGCTTATAATAAATTATCAGGAGAAACTCTTTTAACTTCTAGTAATTTCAGTGAATATTTAGGAGTTGTGTATCTAGATACATTTGAAACACCTATGACAAATATAATGACTGATTTAATAGTTGTTTATCCTTCTATAATTTTTGCTGTAATTTTCTTAATAATTTATTTTAGACAAACATATGTTACTAAAAAATGTATTGAAAAATTAGAAGGAAAATGGGAATCAGTATTAAATGAGATGGATTCATCAGATACTTTCTATTTCAAAAAAGCTAAATTATATTTAACTAAAAATTATTTAGTAAGTTATCAAGCTGGTTTAGAAGTATATGATTATAATGATATAGTATGGATTTATCCTCATGAATATCGTTATAATGGTTCTTTAAGTCAAAAAAGTATCTTTGTAGTAACTAAAAATTCTAAAGCTCATAAATTAGCTACAGTAAGTGCTAGTAAGAAAAACTTAGTAATGTTTGATGAATTATATAATACTTTCTTAAATAGAATGCCTAATGTATTAAGTGGTTATACTAAGGAAAACAAAGAAAAAGCTAAAGAATTATATCAAAAATAATATTAATATTAAGCAATTTTAGGTCAATTAACAAAATGGTTTTAATATCTATTTTGTTAGTTGGCTTTTTTCTTAATTTAAAAAAAGAATAAAAGCTTTCTAAACTTTTTTTGACATCTTTTGTCGAATGTGTTTAAAAAATAATTATTTTGGGCTATATTCATATAGCAGGTGATTATATGTTTCAAATAGATTTAGAATATAACAAAGGTATTTTATTCGCTAGATTAAGTGGAAAATTAACTAGAAAATCAACATATAAACTTAATAATTATTTAGTACCTGTTATATTAAAGCATAAGATTAAATATTTAGTTTATAATATGTTTTTGCTAGATAGTATAGATAATGCTGGAGTAGAAGCTATTTTAAATACTAAATGTGCTATTCGTTCTAATAAAGGAAGAATATACTTGTGTGAAGTTTCTCAAAATATTAATAAAGAAGTTAAAAAATTACATATAAAAGAAACGGATAATGAATTATCAGCTCTAAATTTAATTGAAGTTTAGAAAGAGGAAAGAATAATGACTACTAATGATATTATAGAAGCAAATACAGGATTAATTTATAGTATTATGAATGAAAACTTTTATGGTGTTGATCGTGAAGACTTATTTCAACAAGGAGTAGTAGGGTTATTAAAAGCTTATAAAAACTATCATCAAGATGGAAATGTAAAGTTTTCTACTTATGCATTTTCTGCAATATTTGGTGAAATGTATCAATTTGCTGTGCAAAAACAAATTAAAGTTAGTAAAGATTATTTACGTCTTTATAAAAATATTGAAACTTCAAGATATTCCTTAGCTCAAAAATGGGGATATATTCCAAGTAATGAAGAGTTAGCAATTTTTTTGGAGGAGGATATTAATAAAATTGAACAGGCTATTTATGCTGGTTCTATTATAGTAAATAGTTTAGATATGGGAACAACTGAGGATAGAAGTATTTATGAAACTATACCTAATGAAGAGGCATTGTCTATGGATGATAAAATGATTATGAATGAATGTTTAGAACAATTAAATGATGATGAAAGAAAAATTATTGAATATCGTTATTTAAAAGGTATGACACAAAGTGAGGTAGCTCTTGTTCTTAAAAAAAATCAAGTTACTATTTCTAGATATGAAAAAAGAAGTATTGATAAAATGCAAAAATTTGCTGCTTAAAAGATAAAAATTATGCTAATTTTGCTTAAGTTAGAGATTATTTAACTTAATTAAATAAAAAGAAGGTGAATTCTTAAGTGAATTTGCCTTTTTTCTTCTAAAATAAAGGAAATTGGACATTTGCATTATGTTTTTATCCTTGT
>CAOKUH010000016.1 GCA_948472605.1 uncultured Mycoplasmatota bacterium | reverse complement strand
CTGCTAATACTGGTTCTGCTCCATTTAATATACTTTCTACATATCTTCCTGTTAACGTGGCATTTAATACTATTTTTCCTAAGAAGGTTTTATTCATTGTCTCTTCTGTTGCTGGTGTACTTTCATCCATCCATATTCTTATACTATGACTTTTACTTTCATTTCCTTTTAATACTCCATTTAAAAGCATTCTTCCTTCTACTGAAGTATAGTCTCCTTTATTATAGGTTACTTCTGTTTCTTCTAAGGTATTCAAAATTGATTTTTGTCCATTATCTATTGAGATAGCTATATATTCACTATTTAATCTATTTTCTATTTCCATCATTTCTAAACTGATATTATAACTTACTTCACTATTACATGTATTTTCTATTTTAAATATATATGGTTCTAAGTTAGAGGCTTCATTATCTGGTATTGGATAAGTATTTCTTAAATTAATTGCATCACTTTCATCAGTAAGCGTTAACTTTAAACAACCACTTGTTATGGTATTTATTCCTTCTTGAGCTATATTTACATTCCATAACGCAAATGAAACTCCTACTACTAATACTATTAAAGCTATTACACTTATTCCTAAATATACTTTTTTTCTATTATCCATAATACTACCTCTTTCTTAAATATCTTATAAATCAGTTATTTGTAAATACATTTTTGATAATAATAAAACAACTTTAAAAACTACTTAAAGATACTTTCTTTACTATTATTATTTACTATATTTAGTTTATCATACATGTAGTAAATTTAGGTAATATATTTAAAAAAAAATAAATCTGATATAAATAGAAACAACAATAAAAAAGAAATTAAAATAAACTTATTTGTTCATTTAATTTCACTTTTCTTTTATAATCTTTAATAATTTCTCCCATATCACAAAGTAAATGATACTTATTACATTCTTTAACAAAGAATTCTAATAAATCAGGATATTTCAAAGGATTACAAACCACATTATTTCCATAAACCGTTTTATAATCATTTGACAAACCTACATATAATTTATCAATATTTTTATAATAATAATCATGCACATTACTTCTTAAAGTCATACCCATTTTAGTATAAATAAAATTAGCATTTGAATCACTGGCCTTTTTGACAATTTTTCTAATATTATCTTCATTATCTGTAACAAATGGTAACACTGGTGTCATTAAAACTCCAGCATAGATATCATTTTTTCTTAGAGTTTTTAAAACTTCAAACCTTTTACTTGATGAAATAACATTAGGTTCTAAAAACTTAGCCAACTTATCATCTGCAGTTGTAATACTAATTTTTATAATAACACTATTATTTTTTTGAATTTCTTGTAAAAGTTCAATATCTCTTAAAATCAAATCACTTTTAGTATCAATAGAAACTCCAAAACCATATTTTTTAATAAGTTCTAAAGCTCCTCTAGTTATCTTATACTTTTCCTCTTGTTCATTATAAGGATCAGAAAGAGTTCCAAAACTTACAACTCCTTTATAAGACTTCGTAGATAGTTCTTCTTCTAATATTTTTAAAACATCAACTTTGCTTCTTATAACATCAAAATTTTTAATATGATAAGTATCACTCCTACTATCACAATAAATACAACCATAAGAACATCCTCTATAAAGATTCATATGATAATCAATACCAAACCATCGTTTTCCCTGGTCAGTTTTTGTCATAATAGTTCTTGTTTTAACATATTCTATAAAAACCACCCCAATCTTTATTAAATAATATTAAATTCTATAATAACATATTTTTTTAATTATAGAGCACTAATTTTTATAATCTAAAATATTAAAATCTTCATCAAATTCAAAAAAAGCCTTTATTTTTTTGCCATCTAATACTAAAGGAAGCCAATATTTATCGTTTATAAACATATTATCATAAGGAATATCTTTTATTTTAAACCATTTAGGTTCAATTTCCTTCATAAATATCTACAACCTTTAAAGAAATTATACCATAATATATTAGTATCCAAATAGTTTTTAACACATTTAAAATAATTAGAATATAATACATTGTAATAAAAGGAGGAATTTTAAATTGAAAAGAAAAATTATAGGGGGAATTTTAGGTTTACTAATTATCTTAACTATTGTTATTACTAGTGTGAAACTAACATCTAAAAATGATAATGAATTAACAACTATAAAACTTGCCGAAGTAACTCATAGTGCTTTCTATGCGCCATTATATGTTGCTATCGAAAATGGTTATTTTAAAGAAAATGGTATCAACATTGACTTAATACTTACTAGTGGTGCTGATAAAGTAGCTGCTGCCGTACTTTCAAATGATGTTGAAATCGGTTTTGCAGGACCCGAAAGTGCTATATATGTATATAATGGTGGTGAAGAGGATTACTTAGTAACCTTTAGTGGACTTACTAAAAGAGATGGCCAATTTATAATATCAAAAGAAAAAATTGATAATTTTACTTTAAATGATTTAAAAGGAAAAGAAATATTAGCAGGAAGATTAGGTGGAATGCCAATATTAAATTTCTTAAATGCTTTAGATAATGAAGGCATTGATAAAAATGATATAAAAATTAATACTAGTGTTGAATTTGCGGCTTTATCTGGTTCATTTATAGCTGGAGTTGGTGATTTTGTTAATCTTTTTGAGCCAAACGCTACAAATATAGAAAGTGAAGGATTAGGGTACATAGTTGGAAATGTTGGAGCATTTTCTGGAGAATTTCCATACACAGCTTTTTATGCTAGAAAAAGCTTTATAAGTGACAATAATGAGACTATCAAAAACTTTACCAATGCAATTAATATGGGTCTTCAATATGTTAAAGATCACTCTTCTGAAGAAATAGCTAAAATAATATTGCCACAATTTCCAAGTATTTCTTTAACTGATTTAACTAAAATTGTAGATAACTACAAAAAATATGATTCATGGTTAGAAAATCCATTTATCACTGAAGAAAGTTATAAAAATCTTGAAAATTTAATGATTAAAAATGAACTATTAGAAGATTATGTTCCGTTTAACTTATTAGTTAATAATTTCTATAATGAATAAAATTTTAGAAATTAAAAATTTATCCAAAAAATATCACACCAAAGATGGTGAAATATTAGCAATTAAAAATATCAACATTAATGTTTTAGAAGGTGAATTTATTTCATTAGTGGGCTCTTCAGGATGTGGAAAGTCCACTCTTCTAAATATTATTGCTAATTTAGATACTTTAAGTGAAGGAGAAATATTATTTAGTAATAAAAATCCTAAAATTGGTTATATGTTTCAAAGTGATTGTTTATTTCCTTGGCTTACTATTTACGAAAATTGTCTTATAGGGTTAAAAATAAACAAATTAAATACAAAAGAAAATCAAGATTATATTTTAAATTTACTAAAAAAATATAACCTTTACGAATTTAAAGATAAATATCCAAATTGTTTATCTGGAGGAATGAAACAAAGAGTTGTATGAATGTTGTGTAGACACAATAGCAATAATTAAGTAAGGAACTTATAACCAAAATATAGAAAGATAAGAGGTAAAATATGTTGTTAGATAGTAATACAAAGAAAGTAATTGATTTAGTTAATATGTTTGATGATTTAAAGAATATTGATAAGATTAGACTTGCAATATACTTATTAGAAAATGAAAATTTTGATATTAATTTTAATATTAAGGATATAATTATTCTATTAAAAGAAGTATTAAATAAGTTAGATCCAAGTTATAGCAAAACAATTGTTAATTTTGCTAAATATAAACATTTATTATTTTTTTCAGCCAAGTATTTAGAATTAACTGAAATAGAAAAAAAGAAGTTTACTATTGAGATGTTGTTTAATATTTATGAAACTGATTTTAAAGATAAACAAATAAATAAAAAAATTAATAATCGTTTATATGTATATGATTATTGTTATTCATTAATGAACAAATAGTCAAAGTAAAACCCTAGTAGTTGTTTAGGCTATTAGGGCTTTTTTTATAGTGTATTTTTAATAATCTTGCTTGCACTTCAGGACTACTCTGAGTTTCTATATTTAAGACAATTTGTTCAACATTAATCTGCTGTTGGCTATGAGATATAGTATATTGAGTTAGTTCTTTTGTTGTAATTTCGTATTCTTTTTTAGCTTTTTGATCAAAATCTAATAAACAAGAATTTATTATAGCTCCATTATTAAATATAATAAACCAATTATCACCTATAAATATAACTGAACCAATTGGAATTTCAACTTCCTGATAATCTTCATCTTCATGATATCTTTTTATTGCATTTATTTTATTTATTTTTCTATAAACTTCTAAATCAAGAGTTGAAGTTGCAAATATTTTATTTCTTTTTCTTTCATATAAGGCAGAAACATTTTTTGGTTTTATATCTTCAGGTACAATTTCTTTTTCACCCTTTGAAGATGCAAAGCAAATAAGTGGATAATCACCATAATCAGTATAGAAAAATCCATCCTCTTCAGACTCTCTTAAATTGTTTGTATTCTCAATGTATTGATCCCAATCTTCACTTTCATTATCCATAGGGTTGTCACCAATGGCTGACTCAACATCATCAGATACATTTGATGGATAATCATCTAATGTATAACTCTGAGTTACAAATACAAAGTCTATTTTATCTTTTTCTTTAGGGTTGTTTTGTGAAATAGATACAATATCCTTACAGGCTTGTTTAAATGTTTCTATTATATCATTTTGTTCATTTTTATATTCACCACGATAATAATTTCCACCCTCATCATAAATCGTTCTCAATTGATTTATATAAACTGCATTACCATTTCTAAAACCTGATGCTCTAGCAATGAAATTACCAAAACAATCAGTTATTTTTATAACAAATCCATTCTTGTTTAAAGCACAATAATGTAAAAAGTCATGATCATTACCATCAACTCTAAAACAAGCATCAGTATTAATTCCTGCAAGTAAAAGTGTTTCATCTAGCGAATCATACATTGAATATTTATAATTTGATGTTTCACCACTAATATATGGTACAGTTGATTTATCCTTTTTAGGCATTTCACAAACTAATTCAGTTGCTAATTCGATAATTCTTTCTTCATCTTCTTCAGTATATTCTCTATATTTACATAATTTTTGAATTATATCTTTTCCTAGTATTGAAATACTTGCCTCGTTAGCACATTTACTCATAGTATGGATTGAAGATAATTCATTAAAATTACTAATATCTATTTTAAACTCTTTAGCAAGTGAAACAATAGTAGGCATATTATTAACTATTTCAAATATATTTTCAGCATTTATTCCATTATCATTAAATGTTCTTGAAGTTCTATCAGAATTTTCTTTAAGAATTAGTAATAATAAAATTATACCATTATTAACTAATAAATTATATATACCATTTAAGGATTCTTGATTTGTAAAACTGTCTACATTAATAAAACTAGGTGTATCCAATATCTTTTCTAATTGTGAAAAATTTATATTTCTTAAAGTATCTTTTGCATCAAATCTAAAATATTCATCTTCAAAAGGCAATTCTTCAGCAAGATCATTATATTCTTCTTCATCTATTTCATCTTCTTTGATATCTATGGTTCTCACTCTTGACATTATGTCTTTCTTAATTTTATCAAATATTTTTTCTTCTTGTTTATAATTATTAAATCTTGCAATTTCTTCATCACTAAATATTTTGCCTGAATAAATGTAAACTTTATTATCTTCATCATATTCAATTAAATCTTTATAATTTTTTACTTCAATACCATCAAATTGTATATAACCATTATTTAGTCGATTTATTAATTTACATACTTTTTCATATCTTTTATATTCACCATAACTTCTAGGTGAATTTATAAATTCATCTAAGTTTGAACAATGATAGCTAGCAAATTGTTTAATCATAAGATTAATTGTTTTTTCAGAAAGTTGGGAACTATATTTTTTCAAAATTTCATTTAAAAATAAATGTACTTCAGCATCTTTGTTATCATATAATTTTTCAAATCTATATTTTTGTTCTTGTTGAATAATTTTCTTAATAACAATAGGGTGTTCTTTTTTTAATGAAAAGTATTGTTGTATAGTTTCATTATAATCATCAATTTTTTCTTTTTTATAATCTTCTTTACTCTTTGAAACATATAAAGCAGATAATTTTGCAATAATATTTTTTGATGGTTGTAATTTTTCAAGTTTATTACTAACATCACTATGATAAATTTCAAAAAATTCTTTCATAGCATTATAAATCATATTATATTTATCATTCAAAGTACCTTGCATTCTTGAATTAAAATCTAAATCATCAATAGCATCTTCAAAATCATCATGATTTTGTAATTCACTACATATTTTTCCAAAGATATTTTCAAACATCTCAAAGTTTTCTTTGCGATATTCTTTCCATTCCTCTTCTGCAATCATATCAAAAATCGATTCAAAGTCTTTTAATGTTGGACTAGCATTTAATGAACTATTAATAATTCGTTTGAAATTTTCTCTAATACTTTCAGGAACAGTATTATATATTCCAAATCCTTTAAAATAAAAATCCATTACCTCTATGTCTTTTAAATGAAAAATACCATTATTTCGAAGTTGTCTATTACCAAATTCATAACCATTTAAAAGTAAATATTTAAAAATTTCAGTTTCGCCTAACATAGATTCATCAGCATATATTATATTATTTTTATCTTTTTTTATAGATTCTAAAACGATGTCTTTACTTCTTTTTAGGAAACTGCAACTACTACTTGATATAGTATAATTATTTTTAATTGCAACATCTATTAAATTATGTACTTGTTCTTCTGAAAAAGAATCCCATTCTATAAAATTTGCAGATGAATTATTATTTTTTATAGAGTTTAAAGCAATATCATATATTGTTCTTAACCAAAATGGTGTCGTTCTTTTTAATACAAAATTTTGTTTTAGTGCTTCATCGATAATGTATTTTTTTAAATCCTCATCTTCATCAGAAACATTTATAAAATTGATACTATTTATATCATTTTCGATTGCTTTTAAATCACACTTGCGATTCTCAATAATAAAAGTAGGAGTATCATCATCAAAACCATTATTACTATTAAGAAATGAATTTAGTATTATTTCTTTTTGTTTTTCACTTAATTGAAAATCATTAGGAAGTTTGCCTTTAATAATTGCTCTCATCATTATTAAAGTATCTCGGCTAAATAAACCTTTTTTTCCAATAACAATATCTTTATTTTCTAATATATAATCAAATAATTTCATCATTTCTTCTTTATTCATCTCCATTAGTATCACCCTTATTGCCTTTAGATTTATCATCTTTTCTTAAAATTAATTTTTTTCCTTGTTCTTCATTTTTAACAGATTCTTTATATTTTCCATAAAATTGATCAAACCATGCCAACCATTCATCATCTGTCATATCATCCAAAAATGTAAATCCACCTGTATAACTTTTTGGTGTATATTTTATTTCTTGATAATCAAAATATTTTGCTTTTTTATAATCTCTTAACATCTTTTCTGCACGAGCAATAGTATTTTTTAATTCATGAAAAATAATATATTCTTCTTCAGTATGTTCATTATAGTAACCACTACTTAAATTTACTGATGCGATATCCCATTCACTACCTAAAATTGAAATATCACTGCAAGAACCATAATCAGTTTCAAAACCAAAAGATTCAATATAATCCATAAATTCTTCATTTCCACAGTCATAAAAAACACAGTCATTGCTTCCTCTACGATCAAATTCAATAATGTATTTAACTTTTGGTTTAGGAAGTTTATCAACAGTTTTTTCTGCTCCAATACACCCAATTTCTTCATCTTCAGTAAATAAAATATAAGGTCTATATTTTTCCAATAATTTCATAATCGCATATACACCACAACGATCATCACCACCTAATCCACCATTAGGATTAAAAATTATATCTTCTTTTCTATTGTAAAATAATCTTTTAGGTGGTTCATCAAAAACAGTATCCATGTGGGCAACTAATAAAATAGGAATATCGCCTTTAGCATATACAAAACCATCATCATAAGTTGGTTTCATCTTTTTTTGTTGCAAATAATTATAAGCTTCAACTTTTAATTCTTCTTGCGTTAATTTTAAAAGATGTTCTAATTTATCCATAAACAACATTTCCCCCTTTAAAAAATAAGTATTATAATAGCACAAAATCTTAATTTTGAGAATGTTTTTCGCTAAAATTCCCTTTAAAAAGGCATATTTTTTTATGAATATGCCTTTTATCAATTTAATTTTTATTGACTTGTGACAGTATGACAGCAAATTTTGGGAGGGGTACTCCTATTTTTTCGTGTCATTCCTGTCATTTTTCTTATTAAATGTTTTTTCAACAAGTTCTTTTGTTTCTTTATTGGCATTATATACTGCTAAATAATTGAATAATACTGCAACAGTCATAAGAAGATACATACTCCATATAGCATATAAACTCGTTCTTATACTTTTATTGTAAAATTCACAAAATAATACCACTAAATATATTAAACCACTTAAAACAATAGATACTGCTGTTACATCATTAAATGACCTGTTAATAGTATTTGATTTATGTTTATCAAGATTTCTTCCAACTTTGCTCCAAATAAATACATATAAAACCTCAAAAAATAACATTAAAGTAACCAACATCCAATATAAAGCATAGAAAATATCTTTTTTTAAAGTAGTACATAAAATAGCCAATGCTAGTAAAATCACATTTACTAATATTAAACCTATACTAATCCTTTTGTTTCTTTTTATCATTTTCTACTGCCTCCTTTCTTCTTGCACTATTTAAAACATTAACAATTTCTTTTGCTGTTTCAATCTGATACTCGGTATCTTCAATCGTTTGTGAGATAACCTCTCTTTCTGAATCGGATAACTTATCTTTTACTAACCTTTCTTTAAAATTAGTTACTAATTCTTCCCAATTTTTAATCATTGATGAAGTATTTAAAATTGCATCAACAATTTGATCTCCTTTTAAATGTTCATAGTAGTTAATTAAAAATGGATTTAAAGAAGTTACTTGAAAACCTAATCCTGCTGCATACATTAAATCATTGTAATTTATTCCTATATGTGTACTTATCTTTCTTAAAGTTTTAGGATTTGGTATTTCTCTTTCTCCTGATTCAATTCTAGCAAGTTCTGTATCACTTATTTTAGCAATTCTAGCAAGTTCTCTTTTAGATAATCCTTTTTCTTCTCTTGCACGAGCTATCATTTGCCCAACAGTTTCATTATTGTCTTTCATACGAACAAAACTCCTTTCGCAATATAAATATAACACATTTTAATCCTTTTTGCAACTTTTTAGTTATTTTTTAATCAAAATTGCAACTTTTTTTATTGACAAATAATTTTTAATAGTTTAGAATTAACTTAAAGGTTGCAATTTTAATGTTTTTACAACCTTAATAGTTCTTTGAAAATTAAATAGAGTTGGACGTCGCCGATATTCTGCCGACTCGTTAAACAAATGCAAGGCACAATACCTCTATTGGCACGAGAGTTGTAGATTAACTAAAATCTTCGTTACATATATGGCTAACTACTATATATACATCCTTAAAGGGAGTTGTTGGTAACACTAAAACCATCAGTATTAAAGGAAAGAGAGGTGAATCAATGAATGCAAGAGAAACTTTAAACTTAATATCAAAACAATGGTGTGATCTAAATGATTTAAGAAAACTTACAGGGCTAGGAAAAAATAATGCTATCAAGTTAAAAAATGAAATAAGAATTGATTTAGAAAACAAAGGCTATTTACTTCCTAACAAATTACTTCCTATGAATGAAGTTGTAAGTTATCTCAAAATAAATATAAGTTATCTTCAAAAAATGGCAAAAGAAGTTATTAACTAGAAAGGAGTTTTAAATGAAAACAATAAGTGAAATGAGAAAAGAGGCAACAAAAAAAGACTTCATAGTTGATAACCTAATGAAATCTAAAGGATTATATTGTCTTGTTGCTAGACCGAAAGTTGGTAAGTCATTATTGGCGTTACAACTTGCCAACTCTATCGCAACAGGAACAACATTTCTAGGATTTAGGACAAGTCCATCTCCTGTCTTATATATTAGCACAGAAATGAATTCTACGCAATTAGTTGATAGAATTGATAAGATGAACTTACAATTTAATGATGATAATTTCGTTATGATAGAACAAAATCCAAGTGAAAGAAAACTAAATTTAATGGATTTACAATTTAAGTTTCAAACATTTGCTAATGACTATAAAGGTCATTTCGTAATCATAGATATGTTTAGTGGAATTGATTTAAACAATGGTTATAACTTAAATGATTATCAAGATATGGGACAAGTTGTAATTCCAAAATTTAGAGAATTATGTAAAAAATATGACTTCACTATTCTTCTAATCCATCACTTAAATAAGAATAATACTTCTTTAGGTAGCACTGCTATTGATGGATCAGTTGATGGAAAAATCACTTTAAAACAAGATTCCAACCTAAAGAATAAGATACTTTTAAATTATGAAAGTAGAGACTATGAGGGATTAGATTTAGTTCTAAAACGAAATGAGAATTTATTATTTGAACTATCAGAAGTCGAGAGTGATGACTTAAATTATAATATACTAACTTTTCTAAATTATGCAATTAAACAAAAAGAATTTTCATTTACAATGAGTGATATAACAAGTAAATTAAATTTACAAATCACTCCATCTGTATTCGGAAAATTAGTAAAAAGTAATTTAGATATTTTAGAAAAAGAAGGACTTCATATTGAGGAAAAAAGAACAGGTGGAGAACGAGGTTATTATGCAAAATATGAAGAACCGACTTATGAAAATGAATAATTTTCATAAGAATTTTTGTAACTTTTTTCAAAAAAGTTATAGGTAAAAAATGAACGAGGCACGTTTTGTCAGCTCTGCTGATGAAAGTGGCGATAGTGAATATTTTTACAATTATGAAAGGTTTACTCTTTCATAATTTATTAAATAATAAGTGCCTAGTAGGTACTTATTATTTAATCTTGTTTATAAGCATTTGCCTTTACGTGAGTATTGGCATTTGCGATTAAACAAGCAAGGGGTTATTAGGGAACTCCCTAATCTCACGTGGGCTATGCCCTAGTGAGATAGGTCAATAAATGACCTCACAACTTAAAGAAGCACAAACAAAGGAGGAATTAAATGTATGATGGAAATCAAGTATTAAGATTTGAAAGTAAATATAAATCAGCAGATTTAGGTGGACTTGGAGTAGAACTTACTAAAAGAAAAGGTACAGGTAATTACGATCAAGAAAGAACAATTTTTAATTACAGTTATGTACCATTATCTAAACCTACTCTACAAGAACAAGTCTATTCTAAATTGAAAGATAATAAAATATATTATAATGATGGCAAGAATACCAATTTACTAAATGGTGCTATCGTTACAAGTGGAAAAGATTTTTTTCAAAGTTTGGGAATGAAGTTTAAAGATAGTAATAGAGTGCATCAAGTAGGTAAAGATAAAGGAAAACCTATTCTAGTACCTGATATAAAAACTGATGAAGATATACCACAAAGGGTTAAAGATTTTTTCAATGATAGTTATAATTTTTTAGAAAATCTTGTTGGAAAAGATAATGTAATTTATGCACAAGTTCATTATGATGAAGATACACCACACTTACACTTTTACTTTATGCCTATCGTAAATGAGGTAAAAAGGAAAGTATTTGAAACTGATGCAAGTGGAAATATAATCTATCGTGAAGGAATAGATAAAAAAGGAAATAAAAAAATGTATCCTGTTCAAAAGAAGGACAAAAATGAAAAAAATGTGTTTAAAACTGAAACAGGAAAATTTCTAAATTGTGATCAGTTTTGGAAAACATTAGGTGGTAAAACATCTTATGCAAAAATTCAAGATGATTATAACAAGTATATTACAGAAAAGGGATATAATCTCTTTCGGGGAAATATTGGAGATAATAAACACCATAAAACGAAAGCAGAAAAAGAAATCGAAGATTTAAATGAACAAATAAGTGAAATGAAAATCGAATTTGAAAAGAATAAAAAATTAAATGAAATTGAATTACAAACTTCAAAAGAAATATCTGAATTTAGTACAAATAAAATCATAAATCCTATAAAAAGAAAAGTTATAGGATATAAAGATGAAGATATTGCTAACTTAATTGATTTTTCTAAACAAATGCAAAAAGAAAATTCTAGTAATAAAAATGTAATAAAGAAAAAAGATGTACTACTTGAAGAACTAACACAAAAACTTGGAAATCTTCAAAGTGAAAATAGCAAATTAAAAGATGGTAGAGCTATTAAAGAAAGAGATACTAAAATTTATGAGCAAGAACAAATTATATCTAAACAAAAAACAATAATAAAAGAAAAAAACTCTATTATTGAAAAACTAGAATCAAAAGTTAATGAATTACAGGAAACACTTTCTAACTTTAAAGAAAAAATGTTTAATTTTTGTGATAAGATTTGCAGAGCCTTAGGTCATAAATTAGGTATTCATTATAAAAAAGATGATGAGATAAATTATGATGACATGGAACACTATGCAAATGGTGTTAATCGCAAATATGAGAAACCTGAAAAAGATAAATCAGATGATTTTGAAATAAGTATGTAATATAAATAACTCTTAATATTTTAATAAAAAGAATTTGTAACCATAAATCAAGAAAAATTGTATAAATGTAAAATTAAAAATAAACTAACCTTTTAAAATTAAATGTACCAAAAAATATTATTTTAAATTAAGTAGTGATTGGAGGATTGATAATATGAAGAAAAAATTACAAATAATTGATTACAAATATCTTTTTATCTCTCAAACTTGAGTTTTTTTGAAAGGGGTAAATAGATGCAATATAATGTTATTGATATTGTAGATGATGAGATAACTGATACTAAATTAAAAGAAATAATTAACAAAAAGTTGTATAAAATAATTGAATTTATGGAGTTTAATGTTAATACAGCTAAATAAATGTTATAATAGTATTGGTTATAAGTTTAACTTTAAACTTAATTATTGCCTTTATATTGGAGGTAATAGTTATGAATGAAATGGAGAGTGTTGAGAGTAAGAAAGTATTAAGAGTTGGTATTTACGAAAGATTATCTGATGAAGATAAAGACAAAGTAAATAAAGAAGATGATAGCGAATCTATCAAGAATCAAAGACATCTTCTTATGGCAGAGATTAACAAAAGAGAAGAATTTGTTTTAGTTGATGAATATTGTGATGAAGATTTATCAGGTGCAGGAACTTATAGACCTGAGTTTGAAAGACTTATTAGAGATTGTGAAAATGGAAAGATTGATGTTGTTTTATGCAAAAGCCAATCAAGATTTTCAAGAGATATGGAAATTATAGAAAAATATCTTCATAATAAGTTTATTGAATGGGGAGTTAGATTTATAAGTCTTGCTGATAATGCTGATACTGCAAACAAAGGCAATAAGAAATCAAGACAAATAAATGGGCTTGTAAATGAATGGTATTTAGAAGATGTATCTAATAATATTAGAAGTGCTTTTAATGCTAAAATGAAACAAGGAGAATTTATTTCTCCTTTTGCCTCATTTGGATATGAAGTTTCTAAGGAAGATAATAATAAATTAATTGTAGATCCTGTGGCTGCTGAAATCGTTAAAGATATTTTTGACTTATATTTAACAGGATTAGGATTCACAGGAATAGCAAAATATCTAAATGGCAAAAATATACCTTGCCCTTCCCTTTATAAATACCAAAAAGGAATTAAATTAAATGTTATTAGTAATAGACCTAGAGAAAAGATTAAATGGTCAACAAATGCCATTAAAACCATTCTGACAAACGAATTATATTTAGGGCATCTAATTCAAGGAAAAAGAACGACTGTTAGTTATAAAAACCATAAAATTAAACAAAAAGATAAAAAGGAATGGATAAAAATTGAAAATACTCACGAAGCTATCATTGATGAGGAAACATTTAATAAAGTACAAGTTGCTATGAAAGAAAGAACGAAACCTGTAAAAGCAACAGGAGTTGTACATTTATTTTCAGGTAAAGTATTTTGTCTTGAATGTAAGCACTATATGAGAAAAAAGAACTCTAGTAGGCACGAGTATTTAGTTTGTTCAGGTAATCGTGATGGATATGATGATTGTATCAATAAATCGGCTATAAGGTATGATGCACTTGAAAATGTAGTTTTAGATGCAATAAATAAGAAGATCAAAAAATATTACGATCAAAATGAATTAAATAACCTAGATTCCAAAAAGAAATCAAATAGATTTACTGATAAAATAAAATCATTAGAAAAGCAAAAGGAAAATGCTGAAAAAGAAATTTCTAAAACTAGAAATTATTTAAAGAGTCTATATGAAGATAAAGTTAATGGAATTATAACAGTTGAACAATTCAAAGATTTAATAACTGATTATAATAAAAATGAAGATATATACAGCAATCAAATCAAGTCTATAAATAACGAAATAGCCTATTATAAAGTGAAAGAAGAAACTTCTAAAAATAATGATAAAATATTTAGTAAATATCAAAATCTTAATGAATTAAATAAACTTATTGTTGATGAATTTATTGACAAAATTTATATAGGAAAGTTAAACGAAGAAACAAACACTAGGGATATTCAAATAAAATGGAATTTTGAATAATCCCTTATACATATTAAAATTTAAAGAAAAAATAAAAAGTGTCTTCACTATATTCATACAGTAGCCTTAATAAGAACACTTGCTATAAAGCCCAATATCCTTCTTTTAGATGAACCATTTAATGCTCTTGATTATCAAAGCCGTCTTAAAATTAGCAATGATGTTTATGAAATTATAAAAAAAGAAAAACAAACAGCAATTATGGTTACACATGATATTTCAGAAGCTGTATCCATGTCTGATAAAGTTTATGTACTATCTAAAAGACCATCAATAGTTAAAAAAGTTTACGAAATAGTTTTAGAAAATAAACAAAATCCTATCAATAATCGAAAAGATAAAAAATTTATGGAATATTATGATAAATTATGGAAGGATTTAGATATAAATGTCTAAAGAACAACAAAATTATTTAAAAAAAATAAAGAAAAATAAAATTATTATCATATGTTTTCAAATAGCAATTGTCTTAATTTTTTTCTTTAGCTGGCAAATATTATCTGATAAAAAAATAATAAATCCTTTTATCTTTTCTAGCCCTAAAAAGATTATAGAGACTATCATTTCGTTACAACAAAATTATAATTTATTCTCACATATATTTACGACTATTTTTGAAACTTTAATTGCGTTTATTCTAGGTATCTCTTTAGGTTTTATAATTGCTATTTTACTTTATGAATTTAAAACTATTTCCAAAATAATTGATCCTTTTTTAACGATGCTAAATTCGCTACCAAAAGTCGCACTTGGCCCAATTATTATTATTTGGACAGGGGCTAATACTAAATCAATTATAACTATGGCTTTGCTTATTAATTTAATTATAAGTATCATTACTATTTATAATGGTTTCTTAAATACCGACATTTATAAAATAAAACTATTGAAATCTTTTAAAGCAAATAAATTTCAGATTTTAACAAAAGTAGTTATTCCATCATCTTATAGTACCATTATATCTTCTTTAAAAATTAATATTTCAATGTCTTTAATCGGGAGCTAAGACATATGTAGAGAAAACTTTATATTTTTTATGTTAGCTTTCACTAACATTCCAATAAATTTTTAAAGTCTTCCCATCTACAACTATTTTATCTAGTAATTGTTCAACTATATTTCGTTTTTCTTTAAACTCCATATCAGGCCAAACAGATTCTAGATTTTTTATTTTATCATAAGTTTTGGTTGTTCTTTCTTTTTCTTTTATATTTTCTAACTCTTTAATTATATTCGACTTTTCACTTGTTAATTTAGCAAGTTCGCATTTTATTTCTTCATTTGCTATATTATCTGAAAGTAATTGAATCAAATTTTCAATTTTTTTCTGTGTCTTATCCAGTCTTACATTAAGTTCATCAACAAGATTTGTTTTAGATAAATCAAAGGTACTCCTGAATAATTCTTCATTTAAAGACATGGCAAATAATTGTTCTAAGAAGTTATCCTCAATTTCAAAACTATCAAGCCTTATATTATTACAATTCGGATCTTTGATTAATTTTGGTTTACTCTTTTGCCTAGAGTAGCAATAACAAATAATTCTTTGTCCCCATTTTTGATAACGGTACTTTGCTCCACAATTACCACAATATATTTTACCTGATAAAAGATAATGACTTGCATGTTGATTTTTACTTCTTTGTTTTTCTATTGTTTGTAATTGCTTGTATTCTTCTTCGCTAATTATGGCTTCATGTTTACCATCATAAAGTTCACCTTTAAATGGAATCTTCCCTAAATTAGTTTTAGAACTTAATATACCTTGAATCCACGATTCATCATATCCAGTTACTCTAGAAAGTTCATTATAACTATATCCTTGAAGTCTTAATGTTTTCATTAAATCAAAGATGACTTTTCTTTCCTCATTGATAACAAGCATACCTGCTTCTTTATCGTAATCATAAGCAAAAGGAGTTTTTCCTCCACCTCGCCAATAACCATTTTCAGCTCGTTTTTTAAGACCAATTCTAGTACGCTCTAAAATAGTTTCTCTTTCTAATTGAGCAAATACTGATAATATTCCAATCATTGCCTTACCAAATGGAGTAGTCGTATCAAAGCTTTCTCTAACAGAAATAAAACCAACTTCATTATTATTAAATATTTCTTCAATTAAATATAAAGTGTCTTTTTGACTACGAGATAGTCTATCTAGTTTGAAAACTAAAACCGTATCAATTTTTCCATCTTCACAGTCTTTTATTAATTTCTGAATTGCAGGTCTTTCTAAGTTCTTACCACTAAATCCTGGATCAGCATATAATTCATAATCAGACCATCCTTGACTTTTCAAGTAACCTTCTAATGATTCTATTTGAGCTTCTATTGAATATCCATCAACTTGAGCATCTGTTGATACACGAACATAAAGAGCTTTAATTTTTTTTACTTCTGCTTTTATATCGTTAATATTTTTTCCTCCTTCTTTTATAAAAGCATTTTTTGTAAAAAAACTTGCAACTACATAATACCATTTTTATACAAAAAATGAAATACTTATAGATTATTACACTTCTTTTAGATACTTCTTTAGCAATGTATATATTAATGCCTGATTTAAAATTATTTTTTTAGGTTCAATTCTATTTTCATTCTTATCATAGTTCTCAATAGTTAAATTCATATAAACAGCTCCCTCTCTAAATTATATTTTTAAGACACAAGACTGATTACATCAAAAAAAGACTAATTAGAAATTCTACTTTCTAACGAGTCTTTATAGTTCTCTAAATACTCTATATATTTTGTTCTAAAATACTTTTCATTTAACCATTTAATACCAATAGCAGAAACATAGACTTTTCCATACTTAACATATTTAAGAGGATAAGGAAAATGTTTCTGCATTCTATTTGTTGCTACCCCTATGGCATTTTTTGTTTTATTAAAATGAGTTCTTAAATATTTTAATGGTAGGTCACAATACTCTAGTCTTTCATGAGGAATTTTCAAATAGTCTTCTAGCACTTCAATATACCTTTCAAGAAAATTAATTTTTAAGTCTTTTGAATTACCTTCTTTGAATTCTACTTCTATAAACCAAATTAGACATTCTACGGATACAGAAGTAATAGTAGATCCGTCTACTGTTGACTTTCGATAACGGAACGCATTATGCCATTTAGAACGACGTTTTATTTTTTTCAAAATTTCAAAATGCTCTTGATATGAAAATGAAAGTTTCTTACAAAGAAACCAATAAGGATCAACATACAATTTTCCCATGAAAATGCCTCCTTTTCTTTAAAATTTGGGGTTACTGAAATTTGTCTTTTTTACTACTTAAACTATCAAGCATGGTGTCTACACACCCAATACTCGTTAGGGCATATCCCTAAGACCTCCATTAGTCTCCGACAGTTTAGAGATTTTTTCAAAATCAATTATTAAATCTTCAAAAAATAACCAATATTATTACTAATTTTTACGAAAATTATTTCTTATAACTTCATGTTTTATTTATAAAATTCACTCTCCTTCCTTTTAAAAAAATAAAAAAGGACATGAAAAAAGAGAGATAATATATCTCCCTAAAGTCCAATTTTATATTTTTAATCTATCTATATCAGTTCATATTGAACTAGATATTAAAACAATTATATAGGTCAACATGAAAACTTTAGACAAAAATTTATAACTAAAAATGCTTATTTTTGCCAAAGAAAAAACCTACAAATTGTAAGTTTTTATATTATTTTCTAATTATCCTATATTACCATAATAACACATTCTAAGCGGAACGTAAACGGAAAATTAAAAATTTATAGCGGAACTTAAACACTTTTAAAACAGCAAAATCTTACAAACCATTATAGAATGGTT
>CAOKUH010000015.1 GCA_948472605.1 uncultured Mycoplasmatota bacterium | reverse complement strand
AGTTATTTGGATTTGCTCCTATATATCTTAAATTATTATCTTCTGTTCCATCATAGGCTAACTCTTCAGGATTTGTTTCGGCTAGATTGGTTATAACATCAGTTAATACGTTACTTTGAGGCTTTATAGTAGCATTCAATACTACTTTTCCTAAGAATGTCTTATCCATCGCATCATCGCTTGATGTTACACTCTCATCCATCCATAATCTGATACTATGACTAATACTAGTGTTTGCTTTTAATGTCCCACTAACTAACATCCTTCCTTCTACTGGTGTATAGTCTCCTTTATTATATGTGGTTTCGGTTTCTTCTAAATTACTTAGTATTGATTTGGCTTTATTATCTACTGATATGGCTACATATTTTGTAAGTAATCTATTTGTTACATCCATCATTTCTAAACTAATATTATAACTTACTTCATTATTACAAGTATTTTCTATTTTAAAAGTATATGGTTCTAAGTTACTTGCTTCAGTATCAGTTATCGGCTGAGTTTTTGTTAAATTTATAGCTTCTGTTTCATCTGTAAGTGTTAATCTTAAACATCCACTAGTTATTGTGTTTATTCCTTCTTGGGCGATATTAAATGTCCAGATGGCATATGATATTCCCACTACTAATCCTACTATAGCTATAATGCTTATTCCTATATATATTTTCTTTTCATTTGACATATTTTTTCCTACTCTCTAATATTTATTATACTTAATACTTATAAGTAACACAAGTACCTTATTTCGACAAAAATATTAAATAATTTGCCGAAAATTTAATTATCAACATACTTAATTCGTCTAAAATATCGTTATTGTGGTCCATCTATTTACAATTTAATAATTTTGTGATACATGATTTCTTATATTATTTACTAGAATTTTAGACACTTTTTTGATAAATGTAAGTATTATCAAGTTAGATAACGAGTAGTTATTATAATTATAGTTTCCTTCCTTGCAATATTTAATTATCGATTTTAATATAATTATTAGACCTTTTATCACACAAAAAAAGAAACTAAATTAAATAGTTTCCTTATATTCACTTAAGCAATATTTTTAATTGTTTGTTTAGTTTTATCATTTGAAATATTAGCAAAATCAACTGGTTCATCTAAACTATCTACAAGCATTTCCCCATTTGTTTGGAAAAACATATCATCTTGTGGTTCTTCTATCGTATATCTTTGATCACCTTCAAGTTTTTCAGCCCAAATAGATAAGAACAACTCAGCAGAATCTTCTCCTCTTGTTGAAATAAATTGATTTAAATAATCAACTCCACCTAATTTTTCTATTGTTTCAGGTGAATAAATTTGTAACCAATCAGGTAAATCTAATGAATTACGTTTGAAAGTAAATAGATTTTTCATTTGGTCCATATTAACATTAGAATTCTGAATAGTTTCATCTTCTCTTACATAAACAATATCTAATAATGCCTTTTCAACATTTTCTTCTGCCCATTTCATTGTTTCTAAACTATCTTTAGCACTAATACGTTCTATCATTTCTGCAAGTCTAGATGAGAATGTTAATTGGAAATCTCTTAAAATTTCTCCTAATTTATTTCTTAATTCTTTACTATAATATTGTGAACAAACTGCAAATCCCATCACTTGGAACCAATCATTAGTGTTATGACTTGACCAATGACCATATTCCTCACGTTCTTTTTCATCTTGCAATTGTCTACTTAATTTAGTCATTTTTTCTGGTAATAAGCTAGCCAAAGTAACTCCAAAGAAATTCATCTTCTCCCCAAGTCTCCAGTCATTAGAAATACATTTAGCCTCTTCATATTTATTATAAATACCCATACCACCATCTGTAATATCAATAGTAACTTCAATACCATCACGATCAAAGTTAGCCTCACTTGTAGGTCTACTATAAACATCGAATGTTGGATAATTTTTTCTATTACAAATTAATGACATCATAGCTCCAAAATAACCTAATTTTCTTTTATCAGGATATGGATCTTTATTTCCATATAAAGCAACTGGTACTGTATCTAATAAAACTTCTGGAAGAATTTCTCTTAATTTTACATTAGCAGTTCCATTAAATAAAAAGTATTCATGTAATTTTTCTACATCAGAATTTTTATCAAATAAATCAGTTATAGTATGATAACCTAATTGAAAACCTTTAACACCAACTAAATAATGATATAAAAGTTGTACTGGCATATTTTCACAAGTATCAAAATTTTCATAAACAAAACGTGTAGTTCTTTTCTTAATTTTAGCATTATCTTTTTTCTTCCACCAATCATAAGCATCTTTTAACTTCAATGGCTTTACATATGATGGTAATTCATTAAAATTTTCTCCATAAATACTAAACTTTTTCTTATATGGAAATTCTGAAATATGATGCATTTCTACATCACCTGATGAATTAACAGTACGATAAAGAACAGGTACTCCATCACCTTCTCCATCTTCTCCATAAACTCCTATAATTTGATATTCTTTATTATTAACACTAGCATTAATTATTTTCCCAACATCAAATTCAGCCTCTAAATATTCCTCTGGATTTTGTAAAACTGATTTATAATTGCCTAAATTAACACGAACATTAGCACAACTACTTAAAGTAACTACACTTAAATCCTCCCATTCTTGTTTATTAGGCTCCATAGAATCGACATCAACAACAAGCATTTGATATGGCTCAATATCATCTCTTAAGCCATTTGATAAACCAACTAGTATTTTCATTTTCAACCTCTTCTTTCTTTTATAGTATAGCCGTTTTTTTACTTTAATATCCTCTACTATCATCAAAATTATATCATACTTTTTAAGAAATCAACAATAATCTGTTAAATTTTTAAAAGTTTTTCCTAAAAGTTGACAATAATCGTAAATCAACTAATTTTTTATTATTTCTGAAACATATTTTATATTTTTTACAACTCCCCTTTTTAAAGATAATTTAATATATTCTGGTATAAAGCAACGTGTATTTTCTTCAATTTCATCAAAAATATAATTAAGTCTTATTCTCTTTACTAAATATAAATATTTTTTAAACAACCTTATATCTTCCTTACTCCCCACCTTCATAAAAACTCTAATTGTCTCTTTTGGTAAAAATACTTCATCATTAGGAATTTTAGAAAATTGAAATCTATAACTAGACTTATTCTTAGCTAAATCAATTTCCCCATAATTACCAAAATCAAACAAAGGTGAAAACTTTACAATTTTATCCTCTTCAAATAATTCCATATTTTTAGAAGTTAAATCATTATTACCCAATAATATTTGAACAATAAAAGCTTCTAATAACTTCTTTCTTAAATCTTCACTTAAAAACATATTATATTTTTTTACATAATCAAAAATCAATTTAGGCAACTTTAAAACATTAAAACAATATTCAAAAGTAATATTATTAACTAAACTATAATTATGATACTTATTAATTATTTCTATAACATCATCCCAATAATCATTTAATACCTGAGTAACAGAAAAACTTTTATTTCCTTTACAATAGTTTTTGGATATAACACCAAATTTGTTATTATAAGAAGCAAGATCATAAGTTACACTATTTATCTTTAATTTCCGCACTAATAAAGAATAAAATATCTCTTTATAAGCTAGATATTCATTTTCTTGTTTAAACAAAAATAAAGAATTACTATCTGAAAGCCAACATTTTGCAAACATTGAATCACCTATTGGTTTATTTATTATTTTAAAATCACTAATATCTCTATAACCATTTAGTCTTTTCATATAAATCACTTGTTTTATTTTAACATAACATCTTAAAAATATGATACTTTATTTTCCCTAATTAATTTAAATTACCAAAAATAAAAAATTGAATATTACATCAATTTTTCTATTTACTAACTTGAAATAATTCAACTTCAACAGGTGTTTCTTGGCCAAATAAATCAATTAAAACATTTAATTTATTATTTTCCATATCAATTGTATCTATTGTACCAATCATTCCTTTAAATGGTCCATCAATAATATTGACTTTATCTCCAACTTTAAGTTCAGATTCAATATCCACACGACTCATTCCCATATTAATCAAAATACGATCTATTTCTTGTGGTAATAAAGGTGTTGGTTTTGCTCCTTTTCCAGATGAACCAATAAATCCTGTAACACCAGGAGTATTACGTACAGCATACCAAGCTTCATCACTCATAATCATTTCTACAAATACATAACCTGGAAACATTTTTTTGGTTTTTTCTTTTGTTACTCCATCTTTTGACTCAATTTCGGTAGTAACAGGAATTATAACTCTAAATATATTTTCTTGCATTCCCATTGATTCAGTACGCGATTCTAACTTTTCTTTAACACTATCTTCATGTCCTACATAAGTTGTAACTACATACCATAATTTATCCATTAATTAAACACCCCTTTTACAACTGATAAACCTAAATCTAATAATTGAAAGAATAAAACAAGAATTATGCAAAATACTAATGTAGCTAAAGAATATTTTATAACATCTTTCTTATCAGGCCATGAAACCTTTTTAAGTTCTAATCTTACCCCTTTAAAAAATCCTTCTTTTTTCTTTGTATTTTTTTTCTTCTTATCTTTTTGCTTTGCCATACAAAACTCCTCTTTTTTTCCAAAATAAAAACACTTTCGTGCTTGTTAAAAATAATTTAACATAAAAAATATTAAAAATCAATGACTTTTGGCATAAATTACACACTTTCACGTAATTTCAATATTTCTTTAACTTTATTTTTAATTCTTTGAATAGCGTTATCAATTTGTTTAGGACTTCTTTTTAAAACCCCAGCAATTTCATTATAATTTAAACCTGAAATTAATAATTTATAAACTTCATATTCACTAGATGATAAAGATTTCTCAATAAACAAAACAAGCTCATCAAAATCTTCATCTTTAGTAATGTTATTTAGTGGATCATTATCATTATTATCACTTATAATATCACACAAAGGTACATCATATTCTTCATAAATATGATCAAGCGACAAACTTTCTAGTAGAAACTTATTCTTTATTCTTCCTGCTTTTCTTATCGTATTTTGTAATTTACGATCTACACAAAGAGTAATAAAAGTTGCCATAGAAGAATTCTTATCTTCTTTATAAGAATTTAAAGCATCTGAAAATCCAACTAAAGCTTCTTGATATAAATCTTTATATTCAAATCCATATTTCATCCCTGAAAAAGCATACCTTTTAATAACAATATCAATAATATACTTATACTTCATAAATAAAATATCTTTTGCATCTTCATCTGATTCACATATTAAAGAATATAATTCTTCATCTGAACACTCTTCATATTTCACTTTAATCACCTACTTCATTTCAAATATCAAAATTCCTGCTGCTACACTAGCATTTAAACTATTTACTTTACCTTCCATTGGTATTCCCACTTTAAAATCAATGGTATTTTCGACAATATTACTAATTCCATTACCTTCATTTCCTATTACTAATATTTTTTTCCCACTATAATCTAATGTTTTATAGTCTTCTCCATCCATAAAAGCTCCATATACAAAATAATTATCTTTTTGCAATTTTTTTAAAGTTTCACATAAATTATTCACTAAAACAATTTTAACACGATCTATAGCTCCTACACTAGTTTTCATAACAATATCATTAACTCTTACACTGCGATCTTTAGGAATAATAATTGTCTTTACTCCAGCAGCTTCACAAGTTCTAATTATTGCTCCAAAATTATGGGTATCTTCTAAATGATCTAAAGCTACAATAAACTCCTCACCCTTGCTACTTTCTAAAGATGAATACTGAAAAGAATCCATATCAATTACAATACCTTGATGATTACGTTCTACCATCTTATCTAATTGATTTTTAGGACGATAAAAATAATGAATATGGTTATTTACTAAATAATTCATAATTTCTCGATCATGAAAATTTTCTGCTAAATAAACTCTTCTTATTTTTTTAACTTCTATATCTTTTAACACATTTTTACCATATACTAGCATAAAAAATCCCCTCCTAATGAGGGTATTATAGCACAAAAAAAGATTTTTTTCTTAAAAATCTTTCCTATCATAATAATAATTTGGCTTTTCTAAAGAATTTCTCGCATTTCGACGATAATAATTATTTGTATAACTATTCTTTTTAGTCAAATTTCTACTATATTCTTTTTCTCTATTATATTCTAAAGCCTCTTCCATTTCATACTCCTCTTTAATTAAATAAGGAGATTCTTGAAACCCTTGAACATATGAATCAGTTTCATTTTTTCCTATTGATAATTCTAATTCTTTCGAAGGCAAAATATTAAAGCTTTCAATTAACCATAATTCTAAAGCTAAAACAATAGCCAAGGTATTTTTTGCATTTCTTACATTTTTTACTTTCATTATTAAACCTCTCTTAATTATTATATAAATATATGATAAAATATGTCAATAAATTTTCATAAAAAAAGGAACATAAAAAATTATTCCTTTTTAAGTATTATTTTTTAATATCGTTTTAATAATTATTATTAAGATTGATATCAAAAGTATATGTGTACTAAATAATACTTGGGTACACAATATTATTATTTACTCAATATTCAAATTAATAACTCCTGTTTTTTCCAATTTTATAACCTCTTCTTTATAATTTAATGCCATACCAATAACAAATATATAAGCTAAAAAATAAACCCATAACATCAACATTACTATGTTAGCAAGCCCTCCATAAAAAACCGCATAGTTTGCAAAATTACTAATATAATAGGAATAAATAGCTGTCACTACAATCCACATTATCGTTGTAAAAACTGCTCCATAATTTACATAAACACTTTCTAGCTTTCTATCGGGAGCCATAGTATATAAAATTTTAATAAAACAAAATATTATAAACCAAGTAATTGGTCCCTTTAATAAATTAAAAGTAAAAGTTATAGTCTTTGTAATATGTGCATTCATATTTACAAGAGTAATTACTTCTATTATTTTTTTACCAAAAACTGGCACTATTAAAATAAATATAAATAAAATCACTATTAAAATAGTCATTATAATTGCTTTAATTCTTCTTCTAAAAAAATCTGAATCAGGTATACCATAGATGGCATTTGAAGAAACTATTATTGAAGCAGCTCCATTACTAGCAATATAAAAACCAATCAACAAAGTTATAAAAAATCTAAAATCTATATTAGAAACCGAAACCATTGGGGCAATTAAAGTAGCTATATCACTTCCAAAAGCCTTTGTAATAAAATTAGTAATAAAATCAAGTGATAAATGTAAAAAAGATGCTCCATAAGTAATAAGTGTTACTATTGGAACAACTGATAAAACAAAGAAGAAAGCAAGTTGCCCAGGAAGAACAGACATTTCAGGCCTATTTATAACATTAAAAACTTTACTTAAAAAATTTTTAAAACGATTTAACATTACATTCCCTCTTTTTTACTTTCTTTTTGTTTTTTTACATCTTCAACTGCTTCATTGATAGCATCTTCAACTGATTTTATTTCATCTTCAATCATACTATAACCTATAGCAGCCCCTTGCTCATAAGGTAATTTCTTAAATTCCTTATTCAATTTATGAATATAACTTGCAAGTTGCTTTGATTGATAGCCAATTAAATAAATAACAAATTCATTTCCATCAGTTCTTATAATATCACTATTATCAAGTTGAGTTTTTACTAAAATATTAGCTGCCGCCTTTATTTGCTCATCACCTTTTTCATAACCCATAGTATCATTGATATATTGTAAATTATTTAAATCAATTACTAAAACTGCTTGAGGATATATTGTATTTTGACTCCAATTTGCTAAATTTTCATTTAAATAATTTCTATTTTTTAAAGATGTTAACTGATCAATATATTTTAGTTTATCTTCTTTTTTAATTCGCTTCGTTAATTTA
Organism: uncultured Mycoplasmatota bacterium; assembly: GCA_948472605.1. Taxonomy (GTDB): domain Bacteria; phylum Bacillota_I; class Bacilli_A; order RF39; family UBA660; genus MGBC108787. Next base: position 10,614 of record CAOKUH010000015.1, on the reverse strand, counting down.
ATTTTTTTAGAAAGCTTATATGCATACAAAAATACGAAAATAAATACTATTAAAATATACATAAAATATTTTGCAATAGCTCCAGTAATTGTACCAGCTCTAAAAGTCATTTCATAATTATAAATTCCTTTGTATAAAGTCGTATCTGGATCTTTTAAATTGATAAATTTTTTAAATAATTTACTAAAAGTTTCATTTGTATCTATTTTAAAATAATAATTAGCATCTACATTTTCTTTGAATCTTACACTATAGTTTTCAAATAAATTGTCTTTATCAGCTAAATAAACATTGCTATCTACAATTATATACTCACCCTTTTTTAGTAATTTCTTTAATTCTTTTTCATTCTTATATGTTTTTAAATTAATACTATAATTACTTTTTAAATAATCATATAAAGTTGTTCCTTCTAAAACATAGGCAGTTATTCCATTCAAAGATTTTAAATTGTTAATAACTATCGTATCTTTTTTCTTAGCAAGTACACTATAATTAATATCGATATTTGTATGAACATTTTCCAAATTATTATTAGAAACATTATAAAAAGCAAAATATAAATCTATATCTCCATTTTGAATAGCGGAAGAAAATTTATTTAAATTTTTATACTTAGTAAATTTTATTTCTGTATCACTAAAATCAATAAATTCTTTTAAGTATTGAGCTATTACTCCACCATAATTTCCTCCAGATAATATTTCATAAGGTCCATTACTTATAAATCCATAATTATAGGAAATACTTTGCATAGCATCTACTTCTGTTTGACTAACCTTAAGTTTATCAATAAACAATATAAATTCATGCTCTTTAAATAATTTTTGAAAATTATCCTCTTCCCATTTTCTATAAAATTTTTGTAATATTGAACCTAAAGTGGCATTTTTAGTTATATCTACTTTGTAATAATATGGTATATCACTTAAATGATAAGCAACATAATAATTATTTACTAAAATATCTTCTAAATTTAATGTTAAAGGAACAATCATATACTTAACATCACTTTGTTCTTTAAAAGCTGTATTTAGTTCACTGGCATTTTTATAAGTTATAAAAGTTAAATTAGCTGTATCCAGAAAACTACTAACATGAGATAAATTATCATTAACAATACCTATTTTTTGCCCTCTCAAATGAGATATATCACTAAAATTTTCTTCATTTTTACTTATAATAGCATAATGTCCTTTATAAAAAACAAAATCATTATCTAATTTACTATTACTTATTGTAAATGCAATATTAGTTGCAGTTTCACCTAAATTATAAGTCACTGGATTAATTTTCAAACCATACTCTTCATAAAAAGCATCAAGAAAATCAAAGAAAACTCCACTACCATTATTTCCAAATATACTAACATTATTTAATACATTAATATTTTGAACAATTGTTGAATTATCAGCTAAGTATCTTTTCTCTGCTGCAGAAAGTCTATTTTCATCAGTAAAATAAAAATATAATAAAGTTATTAATGTTACAAGTAAAACTATTAATATTCCGCTAATTATAATAATACGCTTTTTGCTTTTCATACTATCACTCTCTATTCTTTATTTACTATAGTGTTATTATTCCAAACAAGTCCACTACCATTGGCATTTTTAGCACCCATAATTAAGAACCCTTCACTACTTTCCGTAGCATCACATTTAAGAGTGAAACTAATATCATAGAATGCTAAATAATTATCTTCAAAATTTGTTAATGAAGCTAATGCTTTACTTTGAGCTTCAACTAAACTAGCTTCATTCTTAAAATATAAAGATATATATATTATTTTTCCATGAACTTTCATGGTTACATCATTTATAAGTTCATCTTCTTTCATTTTTGATATATAATTATTTTTAATATCATCAGTTACTTCTACTTCATTTATGCCATCTAATCTATTACCATAACTTGTCTTAGATGAACCAAAGAAATATTTTAAAAATACCCCTAATACTAGTATCAAACATATCAAAATAATAACAAATAATACAAATAACACTCGATTTTCTTTCCAAAATTTTTTTATTCTTTTCATTATCCACCTCTTCTATTTAAGGTATTTCAATTATACTACATTATATACTCTTTTGCTAGTTTTTTGAACCAATTTCAAAAAAGACATTGTTATTCCAAGTTATTAACAATATCTTTTATTTTTTCTTCATTCCATATTTCTATATTAAGTTCTTTGGCCTTTTCATACTTACTTCCAGGATTATCACCAACTATAACTACATCTGTTTTTTTACTTACTGATGAACTAGTCATTCCTCCATAATCAATTATTATATTACTTAAACTATCTCTATCCATAAATGTTAATGTTCCAGTTAATACAAACCTTTTTCCACTAATCAAATCATGATGACGTTCATTTTCTCCTAAATAATTCATATTTAGACCGATAGTTTTTAATTTTTCTATTAACTCAATGTTATCTATATTATGAAAATAATTATATAAATTATCAGCAAGTGTTGGTCCTATATCTTTTATATTTTTAAAATCATCATAAGTTGCATTCATTAAATTGTCGATATTCTTAAATATTTTAACCAGTAATAAAGCTGTTTTATCCCCAATTCCACTAATACCAAGCCCAAATAATAATCTTTCTAAACTATTGCTTTTACTATCTTCTATTGCTGCCAATAAATTATCAACGCTTTTGTTCCCATATCCTTCTAATTCTATCAAATCTTTTTTATGCTCATGTAATGCATAAATATCTGGTATATGTCTTATAAAATCCATATTAAATAAATCTTCCATTATTTCAATTCCAAGTCCATCAATATTCATTGCTTTACGACTACAAAAATGAATTAAACTCTCTACTTTTCGGGCTGGACAAGATAAATTCACACAATAATGGTCAACTTGATCTTTTTTCTTTTCTAGTACGCTCCCACATATAGGACAATTATTAATCATTATAAATTCTTTTTCGCTTCCTTGACGACGCTCTTTTTTGGCTTCCACAACTTCTGGTATAACATCCCCAGCTTTTCTTATCGAAACAATATCACCAATTTTTAAGTCTTTCATAATAACATAATCTTCATTATGAAGAGTAGCTCTTTTTATAGTTGAACCCATTACTATAACAGGCTCTAAAACAGCATTTGGGGTAATTCTTCCTGTTCTACCTACTGTAAAAACAATATCTTGTAACTTAGTTAATACCTCTTCTGCTGGAAATTTATAGGCAACTGCCCATTTAGGATATTTAGAAGTAAAACCTAATTGTTTTTGTGATAAAAGCGAATTTACTTTAATAACTATTCCATCTATTTCATATGGAAGATCATGACGAATATTACTAATTTTATTAATATATTCTTCTATTTCTTTAATCCCTTTAACAATTTTATTTGCTTCTTTATTAACTTTAAAACCTAGTTCACTCATAAATGTTAAAGCATCAGAATGAGTTTCAATTCCATAATCTTCTGGATTAGGTAAGTGATATATCCATGTATCTAATTTTCTTTCTGCTGCAATTTTTGAATCTAATTGCCTTATAGATCCTGCTGCTGCATTACGTACATTTTGTAAAATTGGTTGACCTTCTAATTCCCTTTTTTTATTTATTTCTTCTAATACCTTTTTAGACATATATATTTCTCCACGAACTTCAATATCAATTGGCTTATTAATTGTTAAGGGAACACTTTTAATAGTTTTAACATTATGAGTTATATCTTCTCCTGTAATTCCATCTCCTCTAGTTGAAGCAAAAATAAGCTTACCTTGTTCATAATGTAGAGAAACAGATAAACCATCTATTTTGTATTCACAAACATAAGTTGGCTCTATATTCTCTTTAACTACTCTCGTATTAAAATCTTCTATTTCCATTATATCAAAAACATCTGGTAAAGAAAGCATAGGAATTTTATGTATAACTTTTTTAAAACGATCTATTACTTCTCCCCCAACTTTTTTAGTAGGTGATGTTTCACTATCATATTCTGGAAACTCTAATTCTAAATTTTCTAACTCTCTTAAATATTTATCAAACTCTTGATCTGTAAGTGTTGGCTTATCTAAAACATAATATTCATAATTAGCTTTATTAATTAAATCTCTTAAATATAAAATTCTTTCAAGAACTTCATTACTTTTCACTTAAACCAGCCCATAAATGTTGTTCATAAACCCCATCATTTTTTAAATTCTGAATATTTGTTTTTACACTTTCCAAATCTTCCTTATAAGTCATACCTAACCATATACTTTGACTAGGTTGATTTAAGATAATTATTTTGCCATTTTCTATATTTTCTTTCAAACAACTTGGTAACAATACTTCATTATCTAATATATATTCATCACTTTGTTTAAAATAATCTTGATAATACTTTTCTAATAAAGGAAAAATATCATTTTGAAAAGCAAAAAAGTTCATTGAAACAGGATGATTTTCCTCTATTTCGAATGCTTTACTTCCATCTAAAGGTTTAGCAATTATTTTACCATTTTCTAACCCTACACTTGATTCCACAATAGATTCTACTTTATCTCCATTTAAAGATAATACTCCACGTTTTACAGCACCTTCTAAGCTTTTAGTAACTCCATATTCATATGAAATATTGGCATATGTAAATGGCTTATCAACTTCTCTCAAAAATTTTGCAGCTGCTAAAAAAGCATTTTTTCCATAAAAATCATCAGCATTAATTACTACAAATGATCCATCAACAAACTTACGCGCTGCTAATATTGCTTGAACTGTTCCCCATGGTTTAGTTCGTTTACTAATATCTAAATCAATTGGTATATCTTCTATTTTTTGAAAGGCATAACATACTTCTATAATACCCTCTAATCTTTTACCTATCGTGTTTAAAAATAAATCATAATGTTCTTCTCTAATAATAAAAACTATTTTTTTAAAACCAGCCTTTAAAGCATCATATGCCGAATAATCTATAATAAAATTATCATCTTCATCAACTGGTGTTGCTTGCTTTAATCCTCCAAAACGACTACCTACTCCAGCAGCCATAACAACTAATGTTAAATCCATATTTTCTTCTCCTCACATACTTTTTTTTATAACATATTACTTCTTAAATCATCATTAAGAGTTGAAAGCGCATCTAAAACTGAAGCACCACTTGCTACATATTTTACTTCATTATCTTTATTACCTTCATCTCTTAATCTGTTCTCTAACTTTATAACAAAAGAACTTCCCTCTAAATAAATATTTAAAAAACAACCTATCATCTCTTCTTTAATAAATGGAAAATTAACAAGTAAATCATAACCAAAAATACAATCTCCATCCCAAATAAAACAATTATCTTCTTTTATTAACCATGCCCAGCTAGTTCCATCTGGTAAAACACTTAGTACTTTCCCTTTTTTCATTTCAAAAAACCAATGTTGTTCTAATAAGCCATAAATTTCATTCATCTTTAAAACCTCCTACAATTTTTTTAAACTCTTATGATTTTTCATCAACTTTTTAACACCAACTTTATTATTAAAAGCAATTGTTACTAACATCTTATCAACATCAATAACCACTCCTCTACCATACATTTCATGTACAACTACATCTCCACTTTTATACTCTACATCTTTATCATTATACATTTTGTCGATATTAAAACTTTTTTCTTCTTTAACACTATTATTATTAACTTCTACTAAATCACTGTCTATTTCTTCAATAAACCTACTTGGTGCATTAATACTTTCTTTACCATATAACATTCTTCTTTTAGCATTAGTTATATAAAGTAACTCGCGAGCTCTAGTTATACCAACATACATAAGTCTTCGCTCTTCTTCAATACCATCTTTTTCCATTAGTGAATTGGAATGAGGAAAAATATTTTCTTCCATCCCAATTAAGAAAACTACATCAAATTCAAGACCTTTAGCACTATGAATAGTCATTAAAGTGACTTCATTACCTGACTCTTTATGTTCCGACATATCAGCGATTAAACTTATTTCCTCTAAAAAATCTCCTAAATTTACACTTCCCGTTCTTTCTTCAAATGACGCAGTTATACTTTTAAATTCCATTAAATTTTCAATTCTTAATTCACTTTCTAAACTATTTTCTTCTTCTAGCTCCTTTTTCATCCCTGATTTTTCTAATACGTAATCTATTAATTCAGTTAAAGATAAAGATTCACTATCATGACTAAGTTCTAAAATCAAATTTTTAAATTCTATTTCTTTTCCTTTACTTAAAGCATCAAACATTGATATTCCATTTAAATTAGCAATATTTTCTATTCCTTGAATAGAAGCAGCACCAATTTTTCTTTTTGGAACATTTATTACTCTTCTTAAACTTATATCATCATGATGATTTAGTATCAATCTTAAATAACTAATTAAATCTTTAATTTCTTTTCGTTGATAAAAATAATAACTACCAACTACTTTATAAGGCATATTATTTTTAATAAACATCTCTTCTACAATACGAGCTTGGCCATTAGTACGATAAAATACTGCCATATCACTTGCTTTATAACCATCATCTAATAATTTTTTTATTTCATCAATACATAAAGTTATTTCATGTTTTTCATCATAACTGCGTAAATACTTAACTTTTGCTCCTAAAACCTTATTACTTCTTAAATTTTTCTCTTTTCTATCTTTATTATTCTTTATTACAGAATTTGCAGCATCTAAAATCATTTTGGTACTTCGATAATTTTCTTCTAAAGAAATAACTATTGTATCTTTATAATCTTTCTCGAAATTCAAAATATTTTTATAATTAGCCCCTCTAAACTGATAAATTGACTGGTCTGGATCGCCAACAACAAAAATATTTTGATGTGCGCAACTTAAGAGTTTAGACAACTTATATTGTACTTCATTCGTATCTTGATATTCATCTATTAATATATACTTAAACTTTTCTTGATAATGAGCTAAAACACTTTCATTTCTACTAAATAATTTTACTGGTAATAATAATAAATCATCAAAATCTACTGAATTATTTTTCTTTAAAACCTTAATATATTCTTTATAAACTTCATAAGCTATTTGTTCCGCATCACTATTAAAAAATTTCTCTATTTCGGCATCAGTTAACATTTCATTTTTAATAAAACTTATTCTATTTCTTATATAAGATGGAGCACAATCTTCTTTACTTATTCCCATATCTTTCATTATTTTTTTGATTAAACTTAAAACATCATCACTATCTAATATTGTAAAATTACGTTCTAAACCTAAATGCATATAATTTTCTCTAATAATACGTACCCCAAAAGAATGAAAAGTTCCCACAAATACATTATTATCTGGAACTAGAACTTCTAATCTTTCTCTCATTTCTTTTGCAGCTTTATTGGTAAAAGTAATAGCTAAAATATTATAAGAAGATATACCTTCATCAATCAAATAAGCAATTCTTGTTGTTAGTACTTTTGTCTTTCCAGAACCTGCTCCAGCTATTACCAAACATGGACCATCTTTATGCATTACTGCCTCTCTTTGCTGTACATTCAATTTATCTAAATAATCCATATTTTCCACCCTATCCCTTATACTTAATTATAACATGAGTTAAAAAAAACACCTAGTTATTTTTAACTAAAACCAATACTTATCTATAGCATTTCTAATTTTTATATTACTTGCATATTTAAAAACATGTTTATAATTAGTTATAGAGCTAAATAATTCTTCATAACTTTTCTTGCCATTAGCAAATTTAAATCTATTAGTTTTAATTCTTTTTATTATCCCCTTCCTCGTACTAGAACTCACATTAATAATAGTTTTATTATTTATTACTTTAAATTTATAACCTAAAAATGTAAACCCAACTTTATTATCTACTATAAATGTTTTCTTTTTATTTATTTCTAACTTATATTCTTTTCCTAATATATTTATAATTTTATCTTTAGCATTCTCTAAATACGCTTTATTATGATGAATAATAATAAAATCATCCATATATCTTAAATAGTATTTCAATCTTAAATCATTAACTATATAATGATCTAATTTAGATAAATAAAATATTGCCAAAAATTGGCTAGTCATATTACCAATTGGTAATCCCTTACCACATTCATAAAATGGAATATTATCTATTTCATCTTTTCTTTTAGGATTAATACTTTCATATAATACTTTTAAATATTCTATTTTTTGATTAATATATTCTTCATTAGTACTATCTATTATCTTAGAAATTATCCTATATTCAAAATCATCTAATTTATCTTTAATTAAATTCTTCAAAACATCATGATCAATAGAATAAAAATATTTACTTATATCTAATTTTAAGATATAAAACTTACTATACTTTTTATTTAATTCTAAATATTTCTTTAATTTTTTAATACCATAATCTATTCCCATATTCTTTCTAGCAGCAATATTTCTAATATCTAAGTATTTGCTTAATTTAACCTCTAAACAAGCTCTTGTTACAAAATGATTTACTATTTTATCTTTTACTCTTAAAGACATAACTATTCTATATTTAGGTTCATTAATCATAAATATATTATAATGTTTAATAAAATAATTTTCTTCTTTTAAAGAATTAATTATATAATTTATGCTTTGCATTTTATTCTTTTCAAATTTTATTAATTTCCTCTTATTCTTAATTTTTTTAGATATTTCATTATCATATATTTCTAACAAATTATTTATATTTATTTTATCTTTCATAAATAAAAAAATACTATAGTTTATAGGATTGTTCGTAAAACTTTTTCCATCTATAGTTTTTATTTAGGCAACTAAGCCAAGGACAACTTTTGTCTTTTATATCAATTGATAAATAACCCTTAACTTATTTATTACAAGAATTATAAAAGGCTCTAGGAAGGACAGCATTGGTATTATTCGCATTATTGTTGTTGACATTACCATTACTATTCACATTAAACACATTATTGCTATTACTACTATTAGGCATCAATTACTTTTAAAAATTGCCCTAAACTCCTCTCTAAATATTTTTCTTAATCTCACTTTAACATAAAATATTTGATATCGATTATTATTAAATTTATTTATATGCTTTATACTTAACCCATCTAAAACTAAATAATTAATATTATTTTTATTTAAATCGCTTAAATCTTTAAATTTAATATAATTTAAAATATCTTTATCAACTTTTATACTCATATATTTTCCCTTTTCTAAGAAAATTACCATAGTATCTTTATAAACAAGTTTAGTAAATTTATAACGATACATTTTACCCTTTGATTTTGTCATTCCATAGCCAAGAAGTAACCATATTATTAATTTCTAATAATAGACTACTTAATTTCAAACATTGTTTTTCACTAATATATTTTAATTTATATGCTCTTTCTAAATAAAAATCCAACATATTTATCTTAGTCAAAACATTTGCTTTTTTTAAATTATCACTTTTATCACTAAAATTTATTAAATAAATGTCTGATAATAAGAGAAAACTATCTTCAACTATTTTATTCTTACCGACATAATCTCTATTAGGAAATAACGAGACAATTGTGTTTAATTGATAAATAAATATCTTAATTTTCTTTACTATTAAAAATTTTTCACTTTCTAACTTCATATTCAAGTACTTCCAATATTCTTAATGTATCTTTATCACTTAAATTTCTAATTTCATTTTCTATTAAGATAAATCTATCTTCAATCTGTACTTCTCTTAAAGCATCTTTCAACACAAACGCATATTTATTTACCTTCTTAAAATCCTTACTTTCAATAATTATTCCTTTATCTTCTACAGCATAATTAATTTTATAGTAATTTAAGACTTGTTTTACTCTTTCTAAACTTGATACAGGAAAACCAACTTTCCTTTTACCTGGAACCATTTTATATTTTAATAAATAATGAATTATCACAGCATTATCATTATAACAATTATAAAAATACCCCGACTTTTTTATTAAAACTATCTCATTCATTTCTATATCCTTTTTATTCTATTTTCATTCGGCGACGCCAGCACATATTCGTGCTTGGGCGCTTTAACTCACGTTTTTAAGTTCAAATGCATTTTCAAGTGTTCCGTCGCCACCTATTATTTCAACGTTAGATGCTAGATACAAGACAGGAAGGACAGCATTGGTATTAGCCGCACTATTGCTGCTGACATCACCATACCCATTCACACTAAACACAAGAGTGCTACTACTACTAGCAGGCAACAATGACCATTGATATGTGCCACTTTTATATAACCAATCATTGGTATGACAATTATTGGTATTGTAGCTGCCTAAATTGGCTCCTAAACATGTTGCTCTTACATCTCCTCCAACAGAAAAACCATAATCACTTGGGTACATTAATCCTATACGTCCTATCCATTCTGTTGGACGTCCACTATATACACTACTTCCTTTTTCGTAGCCATATATTGCACTTGATGTTACTTGACTTGTTGAATGCCCTCCTAGTTTCCATACAACACTGGCTATCATGTTCTTTGTTTCTTCATTTATTCCATTACTACTGAAATCACATGCTGTTGTTGCTCCATTTTTACCATTTGGACAATTACCACTTGTTCGATTATAATATGCTCCGTTATTTAACACATTCATAAGGGCACTATCTGTCCAATCA
>CAOKUH010000014.1 GCA_948472605.1 uncultured Mycoplasmatota bacterium | reverse complement strand
TGGTGAGATGATGAATGTTCCTAAATTAAGATTTAAAGAATTTACTGATGAGTGGAGTACTAAAAGAATTTGTGATGTTGCTACTGTAACTGGTGGCGGAACTCCATCAACTGACAATTCAAAATATTGGAACGGAGATATTCAATGGTTTACTCCATCTGAAATAGGAAAAACTAAATATATTTCAAACAGCTCAAGAACAATAACGAAAGATGGCTTAAAAAATTCATCTGCAAAATTATTGCCTATTGGAACTATTCTATTATCAAGTAGAGCTACAATTGGTGAAGCTTCTATACTAACTAATGTAGCATCTACTAATCAAGGATTCCAGTCTTTAATTGTTGATGAAAAATATAATAACGAGTTTATATTTTATCTTAAAAATAAATTTCAAAAAGAAATGTTAATAAAAGCATTTGGATCCACCTTTTTAGAAATAAGTAAGTCAAATATAGAAAATATAAAGATTATACTTCCTACTTTAAACGAGCAAAATAAAATAGCAAATTTTCTATCATTATTAGACAAAAAAATAAAACTACAAACTAAGAAAATAGAAGACCTTAAGTTATATACCCAAAGTCTAATAAAATCTCTAATTTACAATTTGAATTGCAATAAAAAAAGGATATTCGAACTATTTACGGTATCTGCAGGTGGAGATATAAAAAAAGAACATATTTCTTCCATTAAAACCAAAACATTTTGTTACCCTATATATTCAAATAATTTAGATAAAGATGGATTATATGGTTATAGTAATATTTATAAGATAAAAGAAAATTCAATTACTATCACAGGGCGTGGAGAGATTGGTGTCGCAAAGGTTAGAAATGGGTTTTATTATCCTATTGTAAGATTGATTGTTCTTATTCCAAAGAAAAACTATAATTTAAAATATTTTCAAGAAGCCATTAATAATATCAAAATAATACCTGAATCTACAGGAATACCTCAATTAACAGCGCCACAAATTTCAAATTATTTTGTAAATGTACCCACTATTGATATACAAAATAAAATTGGAACAATAATTGAAATAAAAGAAAAAAAGATTTTTTTAGAAGAACTTAAATTTAAAAAATTACAAGAACTAAAAAAAGGACTTATGCAAAATATGTTTGTATGAATCCTTTTATTTTATATTTCATCTAATCCTAATTCTTTTAAATAAACATTAAGTTCTTTATCAACTTCAGCTATTTGTTTATCTATTTCTTTTAAATCTTGTTGTACTACTTTAATGTCAATTTCTTCTTCCTCTTCAAAGGTATCTACATATCTAGGAATATTTAAGTTATAATCATTTTCTTCTATTTCATATAGTGGTGCTATATGACAATATTTTTCTATTTCGACTCTATCAGTATAAGTTTTGATTATTTTATCAACATCTTGATCTCTTAATCTATTTTGATTTTTTCCTGGTTCAAAATCTTTAGATGCATCGATAAATATAATATTTTCTTCATTTTCTCTACATTTTTTAAATACTAATATACAGGTAGGAATACTAGTACCATAAAATATATTTGCAGGTAATCCAATTACAGCATCTAAGTAGTTTTTATCTTTAATAAGATACTTTCTGATTATCCCCTCTGATGCTCCTCTAAATAATACTCCATGTGGTAATACTACAGCCATTGTCCCATTATCAGATAACTGATAAATCATATGTTGAATAAAAGCAAAGTCAGCTTTTGATTTAGGTGCTAGTTTACCATAAGCACTAAATCTTTCATCTTCTATAAACTTAGGATCTGCACTCCAATTTTGAGAATAAGGTGGGTTTGCAACTACTGCATCAAATTTCATATCAATATGTCTAGGTCTTTCTAAAGTATCATCATTTTTTATATCAAAATGCCTAAATGAAACACCATGTAACAACATATTCATTCGTGCTAAGTTGTAAGTAGTAGAATTAAATTCTTGTCCATAATAAGATACTACTTTAGTTTCTTTACCAACTCTTAATAGTAATGAGCCAGATCCACAAGTAGGATCGTATACAGATTGAAGTTTAGATTTATTAATTGTAACTAATTTAGCAAGAATTCTTGATACTTGTTGTGGAGTATAGAATTCTCCTGCCTTTTTACCTGCTGATGCTGCAAAATTGGAAATCAAATATTCATAAGCATCACCTAAAACATCAATTTCTGCATCTTCATGGTGAAAGTCAATATCATTAATTTTTAACATAATTGTTGATATTAATTTAGTTCGATCTGCTTCTCCTCTACCAAGTTTAGAATTGTTCAAATCCATATCTTCAAAAAGATTTTCAAAATCATCCTCCGATTCATTTCCTAAAGTAGATTCAGATATTGAATTAATTGCTTTTTGTAACATTGATATATCAAATTTACCAGTTTTAATTTTATCTATCAAAGTACTCCATAAATAATCTGGTTCAATAAAATATCCTATATTTTCATCTTCAATTAAATCGCCTTTAAAGTCATCAACTCTACTTTTGTCATCAAACATATCTACATACTTTTTAGTATTTCTTAACATTGTATTTTCTACATAATTAACTAAGTTTTCAGATAGATATCTATAAAATATTAATCCTAAAATATAATTTTTAAAATCATTAGCATCCATATTACCTCTTAAGGTATTAGCTATACTCCACAATTGTTTTTGCAATTCCGCTTGCTGTGATTGTTGTTTTTCTTCTCTAGACATATATACCACCTACATAAATTTCTTTAAAATATTTTTAATAAACTCTTTTATATTATTTTTAATAGTTCTTCTTTCCCAATAGTCATCGATTTCTATTGAATCGTTTATTTCTTTATCTGGGAATATTCCACTATACTCATATTCATCAATGATTTGCTTTAATCTATCAATGTTAATATCATTATTACTAGCAAATTTTTCTATTTCTTTTTCTCTTTCTTTATTCATATGATTATCTAATGCTTCATCAATAGAATCGTCTTCTTTTAAAGTTGGTAATATTGATGTTAAGAAACTTTTAATTAAATCTGCTTTTAAGAATAATTCATCATCTGTAATATTTACTAATTTACTTTGAATATCAATAATGTCTTTTTGCTTTTGTTCTTCATTTGATAAATCAACATTTCTAATTAAATTTAATATATATGAAACATTAATTTTATCTGTCTGGATTAACTCTAATGAAAAAGTTACATCATTTAATATTGAACTTTTCTCTTTATCATTTGACAATTTTCTATATAATTCATAATATTTACTTTTATAATCTTCAAATATTTGAGTATTGATTAATACTCCACAGGTATCCAAATCAAATTGATTGAATGTTTTTAAACTAACTAAAACTTTTGCAAGTTCTCTAAATGCTATTATAAATTCTTTAATATCTTCTTCACTTTCAAGTGAATCAACGCTTTCTACTACTGGTGTGATACTAAGCAATCTATCAACACACACTTTTAGTTTTTCTAAGTATGTTTCATATGGTGCCATAATTACAGTATCTATACTATCTGTTTGTGAAAATAATCTAACTGCTTCATCCACTCTTGTTTTAGTAGTTCTATAGCAAACTATATTCCCAAACGGTTTCGTTTCTGTTTCAACTCTGTTTGTTCTTGAAAACGCTTGAATTAAATCGTGATATTTCAGACTCTTATCAACATATAATGTATTTAATCTTTTAGCATCGAATCCTGTTAATAACATATTAACAACGATTACTATGTCTATTTCAGTGTTTTTAATCTTTTTACATATATCTCTAAAATATCCATCAAAGTTATTTGAAGAAAAATTAGTATTATACATTTTATTATAATCACCAATAATTCTATCTAAAGATTCTCTAGAATGCTCAATGTCGTCATCCAATTCTTCATTTGCACCATAAGTAAATATAGCTCCTATTTTTAAATCATGATTAATCGTTTTAAAAGTATCATAATATTTAACTAATTGCGGAATTGATGATACTGTAAATATAGCATTATATTTTTTATCACGAGTTTTGATATTATGATGTTTAATAATATCATTTGTTATTAAGGTAATTCTATCATCAGCCATAAATACTTCTTCTGTATCTATCCCTTCTACCATCATATCTTCTTCTAATTTTCTTGAATTTAATTCAATAAATTTCATATAATCAACTGAAAAACCTAATACATTTTCATCTTTAATAGCATCTTTAATTAAATAGGTGTGCAAACATTTTTCAAATATATCTGCTGTACTTCTTCCATCTTGTGATGGATTTTCTTTAAATCTAGGAGTACCTGTAAATCCAAAATATTGTGCCTTTGTAAATGTTTTAGATATTTGCCTATGCATTTCACCAAATTGACTTCTATGACATTCATCAATTATAAATACTGTTTTTAAATCTTTATATTTCTCCATTACACCTGCATATTTAGGATTAGAGCAAGCATTTGCCATTTTTTGAATAGTAGTTATTATAAGCGGTTTTGAACTGTCTTTTATTTGTTTAATTAATTTATCTGTTTGATTTGTCATATCAACACAACCTGGATCAAACTTATTAAATTCATCTAATGTTTGTTTATCTAAATCTTTTCTATCAACTAAGAAGAATACCTGATTAATAGATGGTTCTAATGCTAATATTTGACTTGTTTTAAATGATGTAATAGTTTTACCAGATCCAGTTGTATGCCAAATATATCCATTATTACTTGTATCTAATGCACGAGATACTATATTTTCAACAGCATAAACTTGATAAGGTCTCATAACCATTAAAGTTTTATCTGTCTTATTTATAATCATATATCTTGCTATCATCTTGCCAATATTACATCTATCTAAGAAGAACACACAGAATTGTTCTAAATTAGTAATTCTACTATTATCTACATCAGTCCAATAAAAAGTAAATCCATAATTTAATTCCTGATCTCCATTGGCAAAATATTTAGTATCTACACCATTACTAATAACAAATAATTGAATATATTTATAAAGCCCTGTATAAGAATGTCTTTTATATCTTTTAATTTGATTAAAAGCTTCTTTCATATCATTGCCTCTTCTTTTAAGTTCAATTTGTACAAGAGGAAGTCCATTTATTAAAATAGTAACATCATATCTATTAACATATTTGCCTTCGACAGTAGTTTGATGTGTAACTTGGAAAATATTCTTACACCAATCATTTTTATTAAATAACTCAATATATACTTTAGAGCCATCATCTCTTTCAATAAATTGTTTTTGTCTTAATTCATTTGCACTTTGATAAACACCTTTTCCAGATATTTTTACCATTAGCTTTTCAAATTCTTTATCGGATAGTGGTTTATTTTTTAATTCAATTTTATTGTGGCGATTAACTTGCTCTCTAAAATTATTTTCTAAATCTTTGACATCATTTGTTTTTACCTTTTCATATCCTTGCTTAACAAGTTGGTCTATCATTCTATCTTCTAATCTTGCTTCACTTTCATAAACACCCATACTACACCTACTTTTTCAAAACACTTATAGTCTAATTATACCATGAAATCAAACAATTTTTTAACTTTAGTCATTATTTTATCCTAGAAATTAAAAAATAGAAGAAATTAATCCTCTATTAAAATATGCATTATAAAAGAAAAATAGGGCTCCATCAATAAAGACAGTGCCCATGCAAAAGTGTAAAACACTTTTTCCTTGCATAACCATATTACCATATAATAATGATCATGTCAAACTATTTTGTTCAATATCTACACTATAATGTTTTTTTATTATTTTATCAAAATAGGCATATATTGATTTTAATAGTTCATTATTATTATAGTATTCTTTATGTAAAATTATTCGTTCATAAAACAAATTATTTATGTCTTTAGTAACATTTATTTTAACACCTGTACTAGTTACAATTTCATTAAACATATAAAGAGTATAAGTTATTTGTCTTATTCTTGAATTACTTAATTTATTAGCTCTTGTTTCTTTTCTTATTTCACAATTATTTAAATAATTAACTATTTTATAATCAGGTGCAAAATTATTATCTTTTTTATCAAGATCACATAAAACACATGAATTATGAGCAACTGCATTTCTTAATTTTACAACTTCTCTTAGAATAAAAACATTTTTAATTTCATTTTTTAATTCATATTCTTTAGCAAAAAATTCATAAAAATTAACTAATTCACCAAATGTTATTATTTCTAGAAATTCCCATATAGGTATATTTTCTATTTTTGTATCACCATCTAAATCATATTTTGTAAATATTTTTTGATAATATTCACTTGTTACTTTATTTCGAATACTTTTGTGAACCTTTTTAGGAAATTTTTCATCATTAAAATCTTTTTCTAAATACATATTGACAATTCTATAGCCATCTTCTTTACCTACGTTCTCTATTAAATTTAAAATTCTTATTTTTAAATAATGCTCAATATCAATAATCATTTTAAATAAAACTAATCTTGATCTGTGATCAATGATAGCTAAATCTTTTAAATAAGCAAAGTCTAAGTCTATAAATTTATCAACAAACTCTCCATCAATAAAATATCTTTCAAAATTATGTTTATATGCTGTCACATTATAATAATTATTATTATATCTTAAATACTTTTCTGCTTCTAATTCAGGCATTATTTTAAATTTGATATTTTTTTCTTTTAAGTAAGGAACCATTTCCGATATTTTCATCATTGGTCTTAAAGATATTTCAGTTTTACTTTCTTCATCCATTCTATCACTTCCTAACTGCTGTAATTATTATAACATACAATTTTTAGAATTTTTACCTTTCTATGTTTTTTATAATTCTCTAGGGCAATTAGGTTTATAATTTACATCATGAAATCCATAAACTTTTTTACATTTATTACAAGTGATTCCAATAAAGTCTGCTCCATCTATTCTAAATCCATCACCTTTTATTACCAATATATCCTTAGAATGACATTTTGGGCAAATAACTGCTTCTTTCATAACTTCATCTTGGCTATAAGCATCTCTTAGTATTTCATAACTATTTTTATTATATTTAGGATAGAATTCATCTTTATTAAATAATTTAATTCTCCCAAACATAAATTCTAATTTATCAATCTGTTTTTCTGTATGAAAATGACCACAATACCATTTATCATAATCAATATTTTCTTCTATTTTATCTAAAAATATTTCCATGGATTTATCTACTTTAGATTGATCTAATCCTTTCATAAACACTTCAGTTGGCTCATATTTCAAAGGACAGGTGTGAGATAAAATAATATCAACATGTTTACCACTATATTTACGTAATATCTCTTCTTTTTCTGATTCTGTTAATTGCTCATCTTTAAACCATCTATGTCCATATGCTAATCTATAATCTTTATCTACTGAATAAGCTCCACCTATAACAAGTATAGATTTTCCCTCTATTGTATATAGTTCACCATTTTTAGCAAATATTAAATTAGGATATTCATCTTCGATAAATACCTTACCTCCAAACATATCAATTTCTTTATAACTTGATATATTTTCAGGTCGTTCTTCATGATTACCTTGAATACAAAATAATTTTATATTCATATCATTTAAATGCCTTTTAAATTTATTATCTTCTTCATTTAAACAATAATTAATACCCACATCACCTAAAATAATTACCATGTTTTCATTATTATTTTCTATACTATACAATCTATAAAAATCCCTATGCATATCTCCTGTTATATAAATCATTATATTATACCCCCACTTTTGTCTGTCTTTTTTTATTGTCCTCAAATCTAACAAAAATTTTACTTTTTACTTTTTTACTAAAATTAATTATATATTTTTCATTTTTATATACTTTTTTAGCCCTATATACATAATCAATAAACTTTCTTGATTCACCACTACTAATGTTTAACACTTTTATTATTCTATGTTTATCTATTTTTGTTTTCTTCTTTTTTCCTTTTAATATTCTTTCATTTTCTCTTTTAGTCATATCATCTATTCTTCTATATAGCTTATAGAAAAATTTAGTCAATGTTTTATCTCTAAATTTTACATAGTTGCCATCAAAAGAAAAACCCAAATAACTTATAAAATTATTTCCATTTTTCATTCCAATAATTGATTTGTGAAGAGATTTTACATTATGATTTTCATATAAATATCCAGAAGTTTTATTTAAATTCATTTCTAATGTTGGATATTTGTCTTTTATACCTTTCAAATAATGCCATATTTCATTAATTGAGCCGACTTGATTCTTTGGAATAACAATGATTAAATCATCAGAATATCTCATATATATTCCACTTTTTTCTTTAACATAATCTTTAACTAATTTATCAAACTCGATCATATATACATTAGCAAAAATACCACTTAATGGGGATCCTTGTGGGATTCCATATTTTTGTTTATTTATTTTTATTTCATTTTTCAAATCTTTTTTTGCTATTTTCCATTGTATATTCTCAAATAAACTATTATTAGTTGTTACACTATCTTTTGTTTCGATTTTATTTGATATTAGATAGTCTATTATTTTTTCCTTTTCTATGTATGCATATTTTGTCATACTCCTATATACTTTATAAAGATCATCTTCTAACTTATCTGTATTTAAAACTTTACACAAATTTTTCTTTAATATATTATGATCTATAAAATCAAAAAAGCTTGAAAAATCACTTACAAGAATATAGCATTCCTTACATTTTTTTATAAAATCAAATGCTATTTTTGAAAATTCAATATTTGTTTTGCCTTTTAAATTTGTTCTATATGCAATGGCACTATAGTTTAAATCGTTATCTAAACAATATTGATTATATCGATTATTTAAATTAAAAGAGTACCACTGATATATACAGCGATCAATATGAGATGCATATTTTATTGGTCTTTTTTTAAATTTCCAATGGTGTTGAGTATCATCATCTATTGTTTCAGAATATTTTTTAAATTGAATTGTATAACTAATAAATGGATAAAAAGAATGTTGTTTTATATACTCCTTATCTTTTACTTTTTGAACAATATCACCTATATCAACTATTTTATCTATATGCTGATAATATCTAGGTTTAAAAATTTTATTTTTCATTGCACCTCCAAATTAAAGAAACACACCCTGGTTGCGGACACCAATATGGATGTGTTCATTAAAAACCTTTCAATTTTTACTCTTCACAATTAAAAATTTACTAAGTCCTTTTCAATTCCGCACCTCTATACATTAATTATAGTATAATAATATTAGATGAATTATTGAATAGATTAATTCAATTCTTCACACAATTATTAGTAACTATTCAGTCAAAGCGAGGTGGTTCTGTTATGAACTTTAACTTTAACCTAATAATTATCAATTTAGTATTGACAATTAACATTTAACACACACGAGTACACTTTACCGTGGCAATATATATTATACCCTTTTCTTAGCATTGTGTCAACACAAGTGCTAATTTTTACTAAAATTCGTTTTATTGCATCCCATAATCAACTCTTGGATATATAAAGGAATGCTCTTTTATTTTTTTCTTTCTCTTTAGCATATTTAATCGTATCATGCAATGTTTTATAAATATAATTAATGTTTATGGTTTTGCCATTAGAATGTTCATAATTTAAATAAATTAAATCAGCTAATAATCTGGCATCATTTTGTCCAAATATACCCGTCTAAATACCCAATTAAATCTAACACTGGTAACTAAACCTTTCACCTCCTGCATTTATGTGATTGGACACTACAATCACATCATTACCTTTGCCATAAAAACTTTGAACTCTACCTGGCCTTACATCAGGAGATAGCGTTTCATCAGTAGTTCTTGACATACTATTTTCAATTCCCAAATCATCTAAACGTTTATGAATATAATCACTTATTTTCAAAGTGTAATCTTTCTCTATAATACCATTTGCTATTGTTCCTGGATCAGTTCCTCCATGACCAGCATCTAAAACAACCTTTTTTGTAGCTCTATTAGACATATTTTTCACCTCTAGTATAAGATATGACATTAACACAATTCAGGTTATTAATATTTCTTTAAAAATTTCATACATAACTAAATATTTTAATATACTTCGATAGTCTACATTATACTTTCATAAATCATTTAAAAACATAAAAAACTTTAATATTAGATTCTTTCTTATCAAGAAAAATGCAAAACTAAAAATCATTTTGCACTTTAAATACTTTAATCCTGATTAAAAAGTATAAACTCTAAACAAATAAGAAAATTATAAAAATAAAAAATATCTATAAAACATTATTTAGCTTATTAATTTATACCAATTGAATAGCAACTTATTTCTTCAATACTAAATTTTGAGAAGATAATTCTCTTTTCTTTTCATCTAAAGCATTTAGCATTTTAAATATATGGTTAATATCTTTACTATTCATGTAATCTCTTTCTCTAATATCAAATCTCCCCATTAATTCACTTCTAACTCTTCTATTTAATTCTTTGCCATGTTTATTAATTAATTCTAAAACCTCTTCTTTAGTAGCATTCTCCAGTTCAAAAGTATTTGTATAGTTAGCTTTAATTAAATCATAAATGATTTCATTTGATAATTTGAAACCTAAAACATTTATATTCTTCTGACTTTTAACTCTATTAAAATATTTTTGATAAATTTTTCTACGATAAATTGGAATATCAATATAATTATTAGTAAAATAAGAATAAACCTGCTCAAAAGAAAAAGTTTTATCTATTTTTATGCCATCTTTTAACTTACAAACACTTAACATTAAAGAATTAATTGTTTTGTTTATCGCTGTTGCTCCAAAATCTAATTGTAATTTTTCCATAATTGTAGAAATACTCATTCTTTCTTCTCCATCCATTCCAAATGATAAGTTAAAAATTTGAATCGCCAAAGATAAATCACCTGAAAATGGTAAATCCGGATTTTTTATAGCCTCTAAATAATAATCAAAATCAAATTTTTTAGCATTAGGATTATTCATTAAATCATAAATAGTAGTTTTAATTCTATTCATAATAATTACAATTTTTTCAAATGTCATTTTATATTTCTCTGCCATTTTTTCATATGTTAAACCATTTTTATAAAAATCTTCTATTTTCATTCTATCACTTATACCAAAATACTTAAGTATAGGAACAATATCAGTTTCAAAATGAATAATACCATCTATTTCATTGTTAAGATATTTATAAATACTTACAATAGCTCTTTGATATCTTCTTTTTATACTACCTTTATTATCACCGAATATTAAAGGCAATTCCTCTATATTTTTATATGGATAGCCTTTTAACTCAAAGAGATAACAAATTATTTCTCGTTCTTTATCACTTATAGGCAAATGAACATCATCTAGCAATTTATCCAACTTTTCTCTAGATAAATAATTATTAACTGGTTTTACAAAGTCTATCTTACGAGCTTTTAATAGTTTTATCATATTTATATAAATATGATAGTAAGTATGCGTACTATAGCCCATTTTTTTCATAATTTCTTTCATTTTTAATTTCAAACCAGTAGGATTATATATACTTTGAACTCCGAAATAGAAACTAGCGAATTCTTTAACCTCTTCCGACCAAATAGACTCACTTTTATGTCTTGCTATTTCATTTACAATATCAGAATCGATTAAAATAACATCTCGTATCATATAACTTTCATATAAAATATTAAAACGACTTATATATCTATTAACTTCTTGCAAATTTTTTCCAACTATAGGTGCAATATCCTTATTTTCCATATGGTTTATATGTTTTAATCTTAATATTTCTTTCTCTACAGGTGTTACTTTATTATTATAGTATGCAAAAAAATCGTTTAATTCTTCATCATTAATAATAAAACATTGACTGATACCAAACCTAAAATTATCAATTTTTCTTATTCCATCAGTAATAATATTAGAAATTCTCGTTTTATTTAAACTGGTAATTTTACTAATTTCATCGTAAGATTTACCTTCAATTATAAATAATTTTAAAATATCTCTTGTTTCTTTAGTGAAATCATAATGTAAATCTTCAATATATGGTATATATAACTTTTTATCAATTTCAATTTTTCTTTTAATTCCACTAAATAAATTAATAGCTAAATCTCTAGCACCTCGTATTATATCGTGCATTTTAATATAATCCATCCCATACATTTCAGCTATTTCAGGTATAGTATATATCTTTCCTTTAACGCCATAATACAAATCCAAATATTCAACTTTTTCAATAGAGAATTGTTTCCAATATTTATCTTTTATTTCTAACCAATTTTCTTTAGTAAAATTATTTTCCAAATATTCGTAAATATGATAATAACTTCTTTCTAATTTTTCTATTAAAAAATAACCTTGCCTATATAAAATGGAATTAGGATAAGTTTTATCAAAAAGCAAACGATCTTTTTTGTTAAAAAAATATGATTCTAAATATAATTGTTGTTCTTCAGTAAATTTATGCATTATTCTTATATATTCTTTATATAGTTTTTTTAATGGAACTTGTTTACTTTTTTTCCTAAAGCCAAAAATTAATACATTAACTTCTCTTTCAATTGCTCTTGAGTGTAGTATTCCCCAATTACACACACCAAAATACCTATTAAGTAAAGACTCTTCATCGTAAGTTAAATTATAATTAACATCATTAAAGCAACTTACAATTTCTTCTAAATTAAGTGAAGAATATCGTTCCTCTAAAGCACGATAATCTATTATTTTTTCTTTTTTATTAATATCTATATCAAATATACCTGTACCATAATTTTTTATCATTTGTTCTTGAAAGTACTTAAATGATTTGGCATCACTAAATTTCTTATTATATTTTACTTTCAAAGAAGTCATAACTTGATTCAATTCTTGTAATGTTATTCCTAAAATAGAAGCATACTCAGTATTTCGGTACTTATATTTTCCTAATAAATTTAATTCATATAGCTTTCTCTCTAAAACATTTAAATCATCTTTTAAATACATATATCTAATAATTTGAATTGGTGATAGTGGTGTCTTTCTTAAATAATTAAATTTATATCCTTCTCTTTGTTTAATTTTATTTAATACTCTTGTAAAGATACTACTATCTTCTACAATATATGGTTTTATTTTTTTCAAAGCAGATGCTTCAATTTGTCTTACACGCCCTCTTGTAACATTTAAATAGGAAGCCACCACTTCTAAAGTTTTCTGTTCATCACTTAATATACGATAATAAATAACAAAATAATATAATGGACTTAACACTTCTTTCAAAACTGACAATAAATTATCATTAACTATTTGATTTAATATATTATCGTAATCATGATTCTCAACAATAACGAAATTTTCTAATTCACTTTTATCTTCATCATCTATAGTTTGATTCAAACTAACTGGATTCTGTTTTAAAGAATCTCTTATATTTTTTAGAGTTCCTATTGTTATATTTAAAATATCACATATTTCTTTATCGGATGGTAATGGTAATCCTTTTTGATTATAATTTTCAACAAAATCAAGATATTTAGAAGTGGCTTCAGCAATATAAACTGGCTTTCTAATATCATCATCTTTGTTAACTAATCCACGCGTTATTCTCTGAATTATCCAAGGAACTGCATAAGTAGTAAAAGCTCCTTGATCTGGATCATAAGTTTCTACTGCTCGAATAAGTCCAAAATTACCTTCTTGTATTACATCTAATATTTGAAAATGTTTAATTCTAAATCTATAACGAAATGCTATACTTACAACTAATCTTAAATTACAATTTATTAAAAGCTCCCTAGCCTCCAAATCGCCATTTTCTTTGTAACGATATCCTAAACTTTTTTGCTGTTCTACGGATAAATTGGGATAACGACGAATTTCGCACATATACATTTTAAAAGCATCATCCACAAATGCATTTTCTAGCTCATCATCAGTTAGTATTATCATTTCATCATTCATATTAATTAACACCTTAACACAATACAGCTATTATAACACAATTCTAAATTTTTTGTTATTTTCTATGATAAAAAAGATACTTCCCAACAAAGTACCTTAACTTATAGATTTATCGTTTACCACAACATATTTTGGTCAGGGAACAAAAACTTAGGATAACCAGAATCTAAAACAACATTTTTCGTAACTCTATTTTGACACATTTTTCACATATAGTTTAATCTTTAACTTTAATATCTCCATGGCATTTTTTTATAGTTAAATTAATCTCACTTATATGAGCATCAGAAGCATTTGTCTTATTAAGAATGAGACATATCTTTTGTAAGTATCCATATTTTCCTGTTTTTGTATAAGAAAAATAACTCTTACTTTTATTATTATTTAAACGAATTGTAATAAAATTATTGGTTACTATCCCAATTTGAACGGCCGTTTTTAAAATTAAAGTAGTATTATTAGAATTTGTTGACTCTGTTAAATATCCAGAGATTGTAAATTCATAATAACCCTTTTCTTCAATAAGGACATAGTCACCTGATTTTCTAAACACGTTAGAATTATTTGGCAAAATTAAACTATCACGAATAGATAACATTCCAGATGTACTAGAATTATTATAATTAACATATATTTGTGAATCTAATAAATTACTTGGTCCTGTTGCTCCGTAGGACCAACAGGTATAACAAAGTCCAATTTATATGAATTTTGAAACGATTCCATTTAAATTCCTTTCTATCAATAATAATTTAAAAATATAGTTTCTTTATTATTAAGTATACTTCTTCAGCGCTAGCTATTGCATTAGCATTTTTTTGAAAAGTAATACTTACTTTTTGTTGTCTATTGCATTGCTTTACTATTGTTCTTGAAAAATAAAGTTCGTTTTCTGAATCTAATCTAATCATAATGAGATTATCATTATCTATTTTTAACATTAAACTTGCTTTTTCAGCTGTTGAATTATCTTTTAACAACCCATAAAGAATAAACTCATAATATCCACTCTCATTTAATATGATACCATTATTATTTTCAATGGTAAAAAATTAGAATTAGTTGGAAGAATTAAATTATTAAAACCTGATAAAATTTAATGTTCCTGTTGTTGTTGCATTATTAAAAGTGGTTGAGATTAAAGATATCAAACTAATAGGTTTAGTTGGACCTGTAGGACCTTTAACACATGTAGGAATTACAAAATCTAAAATATAATCATAATTATCAGCATTTATACCTATCACCTCTTTGGAATATTTTATATACTTAATTATATGTAAAACTTAGTTTATTTATTAAAAATAACTTAATATATTTTTAACTTCGTAAATGTTTGAACTGAAAAACTATAAATACAAAAGATAACAAAATTAAGAAAGAATTCAAAATAAATAAAATAAAGCTAGTAAAAAGCTCATTTTTAACAAAAAAAATTAATCTTACCAATAAGGAGAAAATGTAAATCTGGATTTATCCATAGAAACCATGGTAATTGTCCGATTAAAACATTAAATAAATCTATCTTCGAAGATATTGTACTATTACACCAAACAAATATTTAGCTGAATCAAAATATATCCTCTTTAAAAATTTATTAATGATATCAATTATCCTGAAGAAGATTGATTAATAACAATATTCTATATTTTTCTTTTTCTAGTATGCTCTTCTAAATAATTTTCAAAGATTTGTATATCCAAATTATCTTCAATAAGCATTTCTCTTTCTTGAATCCCCCATTTACCTTTTTTATATTTTTTCATATGTTTTCCTATTTTTTCGCCATATTTAGATATTTTTTCAAAAAATTCATTTAAATCTTCTCTACTTATTAAAAGTTCATTATTATATTTTAAAAAATAAAGTTTTAAAGAAGCTATATTTAATAACCTTTTTATATCTTGATAATCAGTAGTTCCTATTGCCCAACTAAAATAAAGACCAAATAGTGAAGGTATTAGATAAAAAGAATATAAATTTCCTGTTAGTAATAAGTTTTCTATAAAATTTTTGAATGTCAAATTTTCTAATGTAGAAAAAATGGCCACTCCTATGGAAAGAGTAAATCACATTGCTAAAGAAATAGTTGGTATTGTAAATATTAATTTAGCATATGATTTTTTCTTTTCTTCCAATTCTGCTAATGTATTTTCCAGCTTTTTTATTTCATCATAGATTTCAAAATTATCTAAAAAACTATCTTTTTTATTTATAATTGTACTTACCTGATTAGTATTTATATCTTTGTAAAATAAATTGTCCATTTCTTTTTCCATTTTAGTCTTTCACCCTCTCGCAAAAAAATTATACCTCAAAAATATTTTTAACACAAGCTTTCTTATTAATATAGAATTCAAAGGTTTCTTATTAATATAGAATTCAAAGGAATTATAAAAAATATTATATAACCTAAAATTAGCATAAAAAATAATATAATTTCTAAGTATAATTATTCAATCTATTTACAAACAAAAGTTTATCAAGTATTTTTTTGATAACTTGTTACTTTAAAAAAATATTCCTTTTATCTCTAATTCTTCTTACGTTTTATGCTTATTCAGACAAAAACCCCGCTTCCTATACCAAGAAACGAGGTTCACATAAATTTATTTTAATTTATTCTGAAGCCTTAGATAACTTTATCGTAGTTTCTTTTAATTCGCTACCTCTATAATAAGAAACTTTTACACTATCTCCTACATTATATTTATAAAGTTGATATTTTAAAAACGCAATACTCTTTATTTCAGCATCTCCCATTTTAACAATAATATCTCCCGTTTTAAAACCAGCTTCTGCTGCAGGACTTCCATCTTCAACTTTATCAATATATACTCCACTTGAGATAGGTGCCTCGACTCTAATCAATATATCAGCTAAATTATACATAGATATTCCCAAATATGGTCTAACTATACTTTCTCCATTTTCAATACGTCTAGCCCAATCTAAAGCATCCTCTATTGTAATAGCAAAACCCATTCCTTCTATTGAACTACTAGCCAATTTCATAGATGTAATCCCTATAACTTCCCCATTGGAATTTGATAAAGGTCCTCCACTATTTCCTGAATTAATAGCTGCATCCGTTTGCAATACATTCATAACCCAATCACTAACTGAATTATTACCATTTAAACTAACTTCAACCATTCTATCCTTACCTGATAATATTCCTCTTGTAACTGACCAAGAATAAGCACTACTATCAATTGGTGCACCTACTGCAAATACTGTATCACCCAATCTAGAATTAGTATTATTACCAATTTGAGCAACGCTTAAAACATTACTACTATCTACTGTAAGAACCGCAATATCAGCATATTTATCACTACCTACAACATGAGCATCTACTGTATTATTATTGGTAAAAACCACCTTAATTTTGTCCCCATTTTCTATAACATGATTATTAGTTAATATAAAACCTTTTCCACCTTCATTTTTATAAACAAATCCTGTTCCTGTCGCATACAATTTATCTTTTCGATAAGTTTCAACTGTTACTACGGTATCATAAACTTTTGAAACAGCATCAGCAATACCTGTATCTGTAACAGTAACATCTTTAACTGTCTTCATAATATTTTCTGTTACACTAACTGGTGAAAATCTTACCAAAGCAAACATTGAAATTGCCCCTAAAAAGAAAACCACCATTAATATTACTGCATTTCTCACATTTTTATTATTCTTAAATTCTTGCATTATTTTTTCATCCCTTCTATTTTTAAATAATTAGCTGGAAATCCCATTTTATCTAAAACTTTTCCTATGCTAATACTCTCTAATTTACCACTTAATGCATTAATTTCATAATCTAGCTCTTTAATTAAATACCTAAAATCATCTTCTCTAAGCAATTGCCTTAAAATAATAATTAATGCAAACATATCATCTTTACCATATATATATTCTTCATCTATTTTTGGAATTTCTAAACTTTCGTGAAAAATTGTATCATCTATTTTTCTTTGGACCCTATGATCAAAAAGTATTTCTTCATGTGCACATAAATTTCGATAATTAGCAAGTATAGGTAAATAAGTAGCTAAATCTTTCGCTGAAACATCAAAAAATTTTGCTATTTCTTCTTGATCACTAGGCTTTAAAATTAAAAATAATTCACTTACAATTCCAAAAGATAATACTTTAACAGCTATCCATAAAGGAATGTAACCATAATTATTACTATAATGTGCTGTTGCTGTATGACTATTAGTATTAACTCTAATTTGTCTTTTCATCTTTTGAATTAAATCATTTATTTGACTTCTTTTAGTTGGATGATTATTAAAATTATTAGGATTTAAATAATCATTTTCCTTTATTCCATATGTTCTAGATAAATGATATGATATGATACTTTTTAAGTTATTTTCTAAAATCAAAATATTTTTAAACAAAATATTTCTAACCTGACGATCAAAACTAAACACTCCATATAATTCTCTAAAACTTGCCCCTGGAACAAAAGTTTTATCAACTGGTGACTTTATAAATAAAGTACGATAACCACTTATAAAAAAATAATTTTCTCTCAATAATATTTCTTTAGCAGATATTACATCATCAATAATCATACCTTTATCTTCTAAAATTGATATCTGTTCATCCAAGGTTTTAAATATCTTATTCATATCATTATTCACCACCTTAATAATTATAACATATTGACTACAACCAGTGTATATTTTTTAAGTGTCGAATATGTTATAATAATGTGAAAGGAAAGTGAAAAATATGCCATTAATTACTACTCATAGTTATTTTGCCCAAGATGTTTTAAAAAAAACATCACAAAAAATCAAAACTAATTTAGAAAATAAACAAAATATCTATATTCTTTTTGCCCGACTTTTGCAGTTAAAATTTAAGGAATATAAAATTGAGCTAGGTACTACCTA